>CANBYN010000188.1 GCA_947373615.1 Burkholderiaceae bacterium
ATTGACGTTGCACACCAGCTAAGTTGGCTTCAATCAACTCGCTCGGTAAAATTACACTTGCGCAGTGATAGCAACTGTACTTAGGGATTTTGTTCATCACATCACCCATCAATCAACCTTCGCAACCCAACCGTTGCGTCTTTCATAGAGCACAAAAAGCACACCCCAAATGACAATTGCTGCATAGGCCCATACCCAAGCCACCTGCGAAGAACGTGATCCAAAAACATCTAAGACAAAACCAAAGATTGCGGGGCCCAGTAAGCCCCCACCAAAACCCATCAACGAGTGCAATCCCATGGCAGCGCCTTTAATATTCTCATCCGCACTAATGACTAAGCCCGCAGTTAATGTAGCGGAATCTGCCATGATAAAAACTGCATGAGCAATTGCCAAAGTAAGAATGAGCCACCAAGACTGGCCCGTAGAGGCAGCCAATGCTATGCCCAATATGGCGCTTGCTAACATCACCATGCATACCCATTTTTGACGCCCGACTTTCAGCGCGATTTCATTACCCAAGATAGATGCAGGGACCCCAAAGAAATTAATCACTCCAGCTAACGTAGTGACTGCCAAAAAGGAAGGTTCACCAGTAGCAACTGCACAAAATGTAAAGAAAGCGACGATCCAACTTCTAGAGGCAAACAACTCAAGCGTATGCGCGGTATATCCAAAAATGAATCCAGAGGCTTTTTTGTTTTGCAGTACTAACCTCCATTTATCCACTGGAAATATATCGTGTACGCGAATGCGAATCGGTCCTTGCCACTTCTCGTGCTCAAGAGGCGGTATCAATATCAGTACTATTAAAAACGCGATGAATGGGCCAATAGCAATGAGTCCAAATACATATTGCCAACCTAAAGCATGAAGAATCCAGCCTGAGCATAAATAGGAGAAGCCAGTCCCAATACCAAAGAAGGCGGTATAGAAAGCAATATGACGAGTGAGCTCTCCGGACTGAATACGATCAGACAAAATTTTGAGCCCAGGCATATAAGTTCCGGCAAGCCCAGCACCATTAATCGCCATAAAAAACAAAGCGGTCCAAAAGTTATAGGTTAAAAAACTCATGCCCAAAAGTCCACAACTCGCAGAAAGTCCCCCAATCAAATACACTTTGCGAGCATCTATACGATCAGTCAAAGCAGTAGCTAGAGGAACAGCCAACATATAACCAAAGAAGAAGGCGCTCGCTATTAAACCTGACTGCAAGTTACTTAAGCGCCACTCTTCCTGCAAAGTCGTCAGCACTACGGCATAACAAGCAAAGCCTAATAAAGCACAGGATTGTGCCAAAAGCATAAGAGGGGTGTATCCAGTCGATCGAAAGCGCATAAATAGTTCAGTAAAAACGTGAACCCATTCTACCTTCCCCAAAGGCATTAAGACCCGCTACACTAGGGGAAAATAAGATGGAGGCAGAATGAAAATAAATTACTTACCAAGCCACACAATCCGTGTTTTTGCCAGTCTATTAATTGGCCTTGTGAGCACCCTAGCTTTAGCGGATAACTACCCCTCCAAACCTATTAAGGCGATTGTTCCCTTTGCACCAGGTAGCGCTACAGATCAAATTGGGCGAGCCTTTGCTAACAAAATGGCTCAGTCGCTAGGTCAGCCCGTTGTTATCGAAAATCGTCCTGGCGCAAATGGGCTAATTGGAGCAGATCTTGTTGCCAAATCCCCCGCCGATGGATACGTTCTCTTATTTGGTACCAACAGCACCAATGCCGCCCTTAAAAGCCTAGTGAAAAATTTACCTTACAACCAAGATACGGCATTTACTCCAATTGGGTATTTTGGCTCAGTCCCACTCATAGTTGCTATCAACAATGATGTGCCCGCAAAATCACTGAACGGCTTTGTTTCGCTCGCAAAAACAGATCCAGGAAAAATGACATTTGCCTATGCAAGCACATCACAACGCGTTTCTTCAGAAATGCTCGCAAATGTCGCTGGCATCAAAATGACCGGCGTTTCTTATAAAAGTGGACCAAATGCAATGACTGACCTTATCGGCGGTCAAGTCAATATGTTTACCGCAGATTTTGCTGTGACCCTTCCACAAGTTCAGGCTGGAAAAATCCGTGGCCTTGCAGTGACATCTCTCAAACGCTCCCCTGCGATTCCAGAAGTCCCAACAGTAAACGAAGCTCTGGGTATTAAAGGATATGAATTGATTGCCTTTTTTGCAGCATTTGGCCCTGCTGGAATGCCAAAGGATGTTGTGATTAAACTCAACAAAGCCATTAATGAGGCAGCCAACTCAAAAGAAATGGTGGAGCGCTTCTCAGCAATGGGATTTGAAACGCAACCAGGCACTCCAGAAGCGCTAGGTCAAAAAATTAAACTTGAAACTGTGAAATGGGCCAAGGCCATTAAAGAGGCCGGTATGGAGCCTGAATGATTGAGTGGATTAAGTACGAAATGCATTAATTTCCATTGCCAATAGCCAGTAAGAAAGGCACTTGCCGTGTGAATCTAGATTAAGAGAAAGATTCACACCCCCATCCAATACGTCGTCAATTACAAAATTGAGTGCCATTAAATTGGGCAACACATAGCGGCGCACTGCACTTGGATTACGGAATTTGAAATGCTCTTTTACTTTTTGTTCTGTAACTTCTCTTAACAATACAGCAAAGTCTTCTGTACGATAGGCAATTAAACTAATATTTGAACGATTTCCTTTGTCGCCAGTGCGGGCATGAGCTAATTGATACAGGGAAATTTTCTCAGAAGTCATGTGCGCTCACCATCAACATAAAACTCATAAAAAGTTTGCACTAATTCTCGCGGTATAAAACAGACTAGGGTATTTAAGCGTGGCTTCATATTCGTACGAACACCGCCACCACCTGCGGGTCCGCAGGTATAAAGCGCCGTTACCTCTCTACATATTCGCAAGACCTGAGAACGATCTTGATCGGCGCCCGCTACCCTTAGGCGAATTTCCTCATAATCACAGCCCTCCTTTAATGGAGGGCCATTACCAGTGTCATTAGAAAATATGCTCCGTGTGCCGATAAAATCGATCCGTAATTTTAAATTGCATAGGCGTTCACGAATAATTTGCGCTGCTAGCTGCGCACGCTCCAAGGCATGATGGCCTACATAAGAGATCTCAGCCTCCGCCAACCAACCACCATCAATACAAACATTTACTTTTAGATTGGCGGGTTTTTGATGTCCTAGGACACCGCTCAAAATTACTCGATCATCACCACAATCAATGAGCTGAGCTTGAGTGATATCAGCTACTACATCTGGAGTTAAATACTCAGCAGGGTCATGAAGTTCATATAAAAGTTGCTCAGTAACTGTCATGCGATTAACAACGCCACCAGTGTTGCAAGGCTTAGTCACACAAATATTTCCAAGAGAATCAAATTCAACAATTGGAAAACCAACATTAGTCAAATTGAAAACGTCTTTAGTGCCTGGGTCTGCAAAATAGCCGCCCGATACTTGAGCGCCGCATTCCAATAAATGTCCAGCCATAGTGGCCGCCCCTAGGAAATCCCAATCATCCCAATCTTTCTTGAAATGAGCCATTAAAGGGCCCACGGTTAATGCAGGATCGGCAACTCGGCCCGTCACAACAATTTGCGCGCCTGCATTCAATGCTTCTGCAATTGCTTGGGCCCCTAAATATACATTGGCGCTTACTATAGAGCTAGTAGCTAGTGTTTGCCGATCCTCTAGAGTTAGATAGGATTCTAGTATTTGCACAAACTCAGTCGCAGAAACATCATCGCCTTTGACTATGGCAATTTTAATGTCAGGCAATCCTTTTTGCTTTGCCAACTTCGCAATCAATCGTGCTGCACCATGAGGGTTTGCTGCGCCAAAGTTACCAACAATTGGAATACCGACATTAATGCAATCGGTCAAAATTGGTTCGAGCATTTC
>CANBYN010000189.1 GCA_947373615.1 Burkholderiaceae bacterium
TTCCAAGGAAGTTCAACAAAAGCTTAATTTGCATAAACCTGCAACATTGGGTCAAGCTGGCAGAATCTCAGGTGTAACCCCTGCCGCACTCTCCTTGTTGTTGGTGCACCTTAAAAAGGGTTTGGGCCGGACCCAAGCAGTTACATGAGTGAAGGCTTGCTTGCTTTAGGAATACAAGAGCTCGGCTTGAATTTGAGCGGGCCCAATATTGCTGATCTAGAACTCTTTTTGGAAGAGATGGGGCGCTGGAATCAAGTCCACAACCTGACAGCAATTGAGGGCGAGCAGGCATCTATTCGATTACATCTTATTGATTCTATTGCTGTTTTGCCTGTATTGAAGAGTTTTTTAAAGGGCTCCACCCCTAAGATTGCCGACCTAGGTTCAGGCGGAGGGCTGCCTGCTATTCCGATTGCGATAATTCAGCCAGAATGGAAGCTGGTTCTAATAGAAGCAATTCGTAAAAAGACTGCTTTTTTACAGCATGTGAGGGGAAGGTTAAAACTCAAGAACATTGAAGTGCTAAGCGATAGGGTAGAGAATGTTGCGTTGCAGCAATCTGGACAATTTGATGCAGTAATTTCGCGTGCATTTACCAATCTTTCGCGTTTTTTGGAGCTTTCTTTGCCGCTTTTAAAGCCAGACGGGCTAGTGTTTGCAATGAAGGCAAAGCGAGCGGATGAAGAAATGCAAGATGTTTCCCTCGAAGATTGGCATTTACTCGCTGATGAGCTCTTACACATTCCGAATTTAGCGGTGGAAAGACGACTTTTAGTATTGGCCCCCGTGAGAAAATCAGCCCTCACCTCTTAAGCAAAAACACAAAGTAGCTATGGCAAAAATATTCTGTATCGCAAATCAAAAAGGTGGTGTTGGTAAAACTACGACAGCGGTTAATTTAGCCGCAGGTTTAGCAGGTCATCAGCAACGCGTACTGCTTGTAGATCTTGACCCACAGGGCAATGCAACCATGGGCTCAGGCGTGGAAAAAGCCGATTTAAACAATAGTGTCTATCAGGTGTTAATTGGTCTTGCCTCTGTAAAGGATAGCGCTCAACGTTGTGAAAGCTCAGGCTATGACGTCTTGCCTGCTAATCGTGATTTAGCCGGTGCTGAAATTGAATTAGTGGATTTAGATTTTCGCGAAGCCCGTCTTAAAGATGCGCTCGCAGCAGTTGCCAATGATTATGATTTTATCTTGATAGATTGCCCTCCAGCACTTTCATTATTAACACTCAATGGATTGTGCGCGGCTAATGGCGTAATCGTACCAATGCAATGTGAGTACTTTGCTCTAGAGGGATTGTCTGATTTAGTAAACACAATTAAACAGGTGCATTCAAACCTAAATCCCGATCTTGTCATTATTGGTTTATTGCGCGTGATGTTTGATTCACGCATGACCTTGCAGCAACAAGTTTCAGATCAATTGCTTGAACATTTTGGCGACAAAGTATTTAAAACCATCATCCCGCGCAATGTAAGACTTGCTGAAGCCCCCTCATATGGTTTGCCAGGGGTGGCTTTTGATAAATCATCTCGTGGCGCAAAAGCCTATTTAGACTTTGGCGCTGAGATGCTAGAGCGCATCGAGCAAATGTAACTATAAGAAAGAAAAGAGATCATGGTCGTTGTTAAGAAAAAAGGTTTGGGAAGGGGGCTAGAGGCATTGCTTGGGGAAAAAACTCAGCAAGCAAGCACAACCACTGAGATCAATCGTTTACCACTGACCGCATTACAGGCGGGCAAATATCAGCCGCGCCAAAAAATGGAAGCAAGCGCGTTGCAAGAGTTGGCAGAAAGCATACGCGAACAAGGTGTGATGCAGCCCTTGTTGGTGCGTTTAGTGGGTATGAATAAATATGAAATTATTGCTGGTGAACGTCGGTTTCGCGCTGCAAATTTGGCAGGACTTACAGAGGTTCCGGTTTTAGTTTCTGGTGCAGATGATCAAGCCGCCGCTGCCATGGCTCTAGTTGAAAACATGCAACGTGAGGATTTAAATCCCCTTGAAGAATCACAAGGCCTAGCTCGATTAATCGAGGAATTTGGATTTACTCATGAGCAGGCTGCCAAAGCAGTCGGAAAGTCCCGCAGCGCAATTACTAATCTATTGCGGCTTGCACAACTAGCAAAACCGGTCCAGGCTATGTTGTTGGCGGGGGACATTGATATGGGACATGCACGCGCCCTTTTGCCTTTGCCGGGTGCAAGTCAAGTCGCTTTAGCCCAAAGAATTTCTGCGCAGGGCTTATCTGTTCGCGAGGCTGAGAGAATGTCGGCCGCTTTGGCTATTGCAGGCGGTCAAATTGGAGATAAAAAAATCAAATCTAATGCGGGGGGTGTAGTAGCGCCAAGCCGCGATCCTGATATGCGCCGTTTAACCCAAGAAATTGCAGATTTGATTGGTTTAAATGCTGAATTTAAGTTCAAAGGCAAGGGCGGCGAGCTCAGAATACGCTTTAGTCAATTTGATGAGCTAGATTCTTTACTAAAAAAGTTGGGTATTGGTTTTGAATAAAGAGCGCTCAATCAAAGCTGTTGAATGGGACGATCAAGATGAGGACGCATTCAAGGCGCTGAGCAAGGTGGAGATGGACGCCCTGCGAAAGGCAAAGCCTAAGAGTTTTGCTTCAATCAATGGATGGCTGGTTGTTGTGGGTCAGGTGGTGCTTACCCTGACTATTGCTAGTTTTTGTTATTTTTTTGCTGAATCGTCCGATAGAGTCGTTTATACTTACTCGGCTTTAGTAGGTGGTTTGATTGGGTTTTTGCCCTCCACGTTGTTTTTGGTGCGCTTAGAGGCCGCGAAAAAGAATGTCAAATCAAGCCCTGGCGGATATTTAGCAGCAGTGGTTTCTGGCGAATTTATAAAAATCCTAGCAACCATTCTCCTCTTTATTGGCTTTGCCCTAAAGCAACCTGATTTAAAATGGATTCCATTGCTTGTCACTTATTTAGCTACGCTCAAGTGTTATTTGTTAGTGTGGTTTTGGAGGTAACAAGTGGTAAATATAGATAAGGACAAGTTTAGAGATGTCTAGCGAAGTCAACGCAGCAGCAGAGGTAGCCCATCATGTGGCTAGCGAACCGCTTACACCTACTGCTTATATTGCTGAGCACTTACAAAACCTAAATAACGTTGGTGGGGCTCAGTCTTCCATTATCGATTTCAGTGTTGTTAATTTAGATACTATTTTTTGGACCTCTTTAATGGGGTTGCTGACAGTTTTTCTTTTGGTTATTGCTGCACGCAGAGCGTCTCCAGGAGTTCCCGGCCGCTTTCAATGTTTAATTGAAATGCTCGTTGAGATGGTTGAAAACCAATCTAAGGGAATTGTTCATGGTGACCGTTCTTTTATTGCGCCGCTGGCTCTCTTTGTTTTTTGCTGGATTATTCTCTTAAATACCTTGGACTTAGTGCCGGTGGACTGGATCTTTGGCGTAAATCAATTTATTGGTAGTTTTGGAGTGCACGTACCGCATCACAAGATTGTGCCCACTACTGATTTAAACGCAACATTGGGGCTGTCGTTCTCAGTGCTCCTTTTGGTTTTCTTCTATAGCTTTAAGGTCAAGGGTCTTGGCGGTTTTGCTCATGAGCTTATTTCAGCGCCTTTCGGTGCTAAGTGGTACTTGGCTCCTTTCAACCTCATTTTGAACATCATCGAATATGTTGCTAAAGGCGTTTCCTTGGGAATGCGACTTTTCGGCAATATGTATGCTGGCGAGCTCATCTTCTTGTTGATTGCCCTCTTGGGAAGCATGTGGACCTTTAACTTGGATTTGTACATGCTTGGCTTCGTTGGCAACGTTATTGCTGGATCAGCTTGGGCGATATTCCACATCTTAGTGATTTTGTTACAAGCATTTATTTTCATGATGTTGACCTTGGT
>CANBYN010000190.1 GCA_947373615.1 Burkholderiaceae bacterium
GTATCTCGATGATGCAAAATGGTCTATCAAGTTATAGAAGAAATTACCTACAAGCTGGTGGCGTGTCTTACTTTATTGGCGACTATGCCGGCCCAAATCAGACGATTTCGTATCGTCCGGAGAGAATAGGAGAGGTGTATTACAACACCACGGTAATTAAGAATGTCTTGGCTGGCTTGAACTTTCAGCACATCAATAATCCTGCCTATAATGCGGCCCGAGGTCCAGTAAATATCCTGTCTTTTAGGATTCATGCGGAGTTTTAAGGCTTTTGCTCACTTAGTCATTAATTATTATCTTTAGAATCAACGGGATAGCAAGTGTCAATAATTCGACTTTTGCATTTTGTACCCTATAATCCTTAAAACCCCTAGAACAGGCATCAGCGGGACATAAATCCGCTTCTAGGGATATAAAAACAGCAGTTTATTGATTTAGAGGCAGCCGCTTTTGTTGATTCTCGGCACACGTAAAACTCGCGCAGTAAATCCGCTCAAAAGCGTCACTCCATTTGCAATGGCTGCTTTTGTCGCTTGTGCTTCTTCTTTTTCTGCTTTGGTGTTTGCACAAACCCCTGGTTCAAGTGAAATTAGCCCTGCCAGCGTCAGCGTGCAATCTGGTGATATCTCATTAGCTGCGCCTCCATCGATTGGCTCGCAACTTAGTGCGCAAGAACCAAAATCAGATGCGAGTTCTAAGACTTCAGCATTATTTGCGCCAGTAACAAATGCCAACACTCCAAAGATTTATACCAGGCCCGTCTCATCAGGCCCGGCAGAGATGGATTTGCGTCAGCTCTGGAGTGAGCTCAAGATGAATAACCCGCAATTGTCTTCTTTGCGTGAGGCTTATCTTTCTGCGAAAGCGACAGTGCCGCAAATAGCGGCACCAGCAAATCCACAGGTAGGGTTAGTGTGGTCTGGTATGCCAGTTAATTCTCCGTTAGCTTTAGGTGGCGCTAATGCGCCATCAGCAGCCTACCCAAATGGTATAAGCAGCAACAACTCTATTTCAGTGACGCAGCCATTTCAGTTTCCTGGCAAGAAGAGTTTGGCAGCCGATATTGCGGATACCAATGCCGAGGCTTTATTGGCAAGCTCTGAATCTACCTACCTACAACTAGGCGCTCAGTTATCGACCTTGTACTACGGCGCACTAGCATCACAGAAACAGTTACAAGCACTTAAAGAATCCGTCATCCGTTTGGAGATGATTAAAAACGTCGCCAAAGCGCGTTATGCCAATAACGCTACCGCTTATGTGGAATATCTCAATGCACAGGTTGCGCAAAGCGCTGCCCAAGCAGACCAGTTTAATGTTGAGCGTCAGTTACAGGTTGCATTAAATAATATTAATACTTTGGTGGGTCGTCATTCACGTGAGAAATTGATCCTGCGTGGTGATGTGCGTAAGGCATTGACTAGTACGCCTACTTTGCTTGAATTGGAAGATTATGCGGAAACGAGTCATCCCGCATTAAAGAGTTCCGCATTGCAGCTCGAGGCAGCACGCAAAGGTGTAGACCTAGCTAAAAAAGCCTATTTACCAGATTTTCAGGTGATTGGTTCTTCCTATACGCCACGTGGCCCATTTTCTGCGAATAATGGAGCGCTGTTTTATCAGTTGGAACTAGATCTGATCATCCCCTTATATTTCTTTACCAAAGAAAAGTATGGGGTAGAACAAGCGCAGCGTAATCAAGCATCTGCTGAAGCGGGAAATATCTCCAATCGTCAGCAAATCGTATTGGCAGTCAATACTGCTTATGCTGCTTATGAGCAGGCCAAGAATCAGGCTCAGTTTCTTAAGGACCGACAGGTTCCTCAAGCGGACGCAGCGTATAAAGTAGGGCTAATTCAATATTCCAATAATGGTCAAGGGTTTAATGATTTATTGACCGCCCAAATCCAATTACGTAATTTAGAGGTTGCTATGGCGCAAGCGGAGAGTAATCTATTGCAAGCGCAGGCAGTATTAATGCTTTCGGCTGGCAAAGAGCCTTTTTAAGGAGTAGTTTTGAAGGATAAGTTAATAAACAGCCTAAAACGAGCCTCTGAAGAGATAAAGAAGTTAAAGGCTAAATTTGAAGCTCGTATTGAGGCGAATACGAACAAAATTCATCGTTCCTATTGGAACCTTCCTATTGAGACGCGCATTCGCATCCGTTTTGTGTTAATTTGCTTTTCGCTTCTGATGTTTGGCATTGTCATTGGTTTGTTCGTGAACGTAAATCGTCCAGTCAAAATTGATAAATTAGCTAAGACCTTATCCATTCAAAGCACTGGGGCGATGGAGTTAAAACTCCCTGGTGTTGAACTCAATCCTAATATTTATATCTTTCAAGATGCCGCTAAGGTTCAAGTTCCGATTGAATTAAGTGTTCCAGGGCGTTTAGCTTTTAATGCTGAAAAATCCAAAGTGCTTTCTGCTAGAGCGCCTGGTAGGGTAGAGCGTATCTATGCCTTTGATGGGGCGCCAGTTGAAGTGGGTGCTCCAGTGATTGAGTTGTACAGCCCTGACTTCCTTTCGGCGCAGCAAGAGTACCTGCTCTCCTCTAAAACTGCCAAAGTGCTAGAGACCAGTAAGACCATGAGTGATTTACTAGGTGACGCCCAAATTACTCAACAAGCCGCAGCAAATCGAATGCGTAATTTAGGTGCTAGCGATGGCGACATCAAGGCTTTAGAAAAGAGCGGTAAAACCCAGTACAACTTAATCATGCGTTCTCCACTTCAAGGGGTGGTTGTCAAGCGCTCTATTGAGCCTGGAACTATCGTCAACGCTGGAGATGTGTTGGTTACCTTGGCCAATCCTAAAGAACTATGGTTCTTGGGTAATGTCTATGAACAAGATATTCGCAAGATCCAAAAAGGTCAGACCATGATTCTACGTTCAGAGTCATATCCCGATAAAGAGTTTGTGGCTACAGCAAATTACATTGCCCCAGTGATCGATCCAGAAACCCATGCTTTGCTGATTCGTTGTGATGTAGAGAATCCTGATGGACTATTACGTCCTGATATGTATGTCAATGCACGCCTCAAAACGGGTAATGAGGAGGCTGTAGTGGTTCCCCAGTCTGCGATTGTGCGTGTGCGCGAAATGCGTTATGCCATTATTAAAACAAGCAAAGATTCTTACCGTCGCTTTGCCGTTAAAGGTTATGACCTCGATGGCAAGCGCTTTGCGGTAACCGAGGGTCTAGAGTCTGGTATGTTGGTCTTAACTGATGGCGCGGTCTTATTGAATGACCGCTTTGCCAAGCAGGAGGAATAATTGAGTTATGTAACCTCCTTTATTCGGGGAGTTTTAGACAAGCGCGTCATTATTCTATTTGCTGCGGCAGTGCTGTTAGTGCTCGGCGCTTACAGCTTAAAGCAATTACCGATTCAGCCTTATCCTGGGGTTGCGCCACTCACTATTCAGGCCATTTCTCAGTGGCCCGGTAGAAGTACAACTGAGGTAGAGCAGCAAGTAACCATTCCGGTTGAGAATGCCCTTGCTGGTATTCCAGGAGTCAAGGCATTTCGCTCAGTATCCCTCTTTGGGTTATCGGTTGTCACGCTCAAATTTAATGACAACGCTGATCCATTTAAAGTCCGTCAAATCTTTATTACGAACTTGGGGAATGTGACGTTTCCGCTTGGCGTAAGTTCTAGCGTCAGCCCAGACTCGGATGCTACGGGTGAGATTTTGCGTTACGAGGTTAGTTCTGAATACGCATCTCCTACTCGTCTGAAGACTTTGCAAAATTATGAGATCTACAAAGAGCTCAAGCAAACCCCCGGTATTGCAGATGTTTCATCATTTGGAGGCAAAGTTCGACAATACCAAGTGATTGTTAGCCCTGAAAGCTTGCAGTCAAAGG
>CANBYN010000191.1 GCA_947373615.1 Burkholderiaceae bacterium
ATCCGAGCAAGAGAAAAACACCGCATAACATGATGGTCATGCGACGCTGTAGGGGCTCCATGGCCATCAGCTTTGCGTATGCCTTAGTATTGCGCCACTTTTGACCCATCCGAGCATAAAAAGCTTTTGCCTTCTCCCAAACGCCAATCGCCTTATCGCGCAATTTCCATTGCTCAGCCTTGAGCGTCATCCATGCCCATAGAGCAAGAACTAAAGCGACGAGCTTGTTCTTAATTAGTGCCAGAAGTTTCATTTTGATCTTTGTTCGCTATGTCTTTTGGTTTAAATGCGGGGCCTTCGCGATTCCACCAGCCACCACCCAATGCCGCAAATAATGCTGCCGTGTCAGAAAATCGTGTTGCTTGAGCAGACACAGATTTAACCTTTGCCTGCTGATACTGATTTTGATAATAGAGAACTGCTAGATAACTAGCCGTGCCCAACTTATATTGTTGTTGAACTAAGTCCAGGGTTTCATAGGCATAGCGCTCTGCATCAGAGGCAGCTTTTAAAGCCTGTGCACCAGTCTCTAATGCGCGCAATGAGTTGGCAACTTCCTGAAACGCATTTAAGACTGTTGCCTGATATTGAAAAGCCGCTTGCTCATAACTTGCAATCGCACCACGACGTTGGGCTAAGAGCTGACCACCCTGAAAAAGGGGCTGCAAAATTCCGCCGCCAATAGACCAAAGCGCGGAGTTCGGGCCAAACAATGCAGCTGAAGTAAGTGCTGCAGCACCAATGGATCCGGTGATATTAAATTGCGGCAATAGGTTGGCGGTAGCAACCCCAACAAAGGCATTCTGCGCTTTGAGTTGAGCTTCTGCAGCACGCACATCAGGGCGCTGGCGCACGAGGCTTGATGGCACCGAGAGCGGTAATTTTTCTGGCAAACGTAGGTTTGCTAAATCAAATTTGGCGATGTTGGCGTTGCTTGGTAATTCACCTACGAGCACTGCCAATTGGTTGCGCGCAAAAGCGAGATTTCTTTCATAGGTAAATAAATCTACTTGAGAGTTAGAAACTAAAGTTCTTTGTGATGTGACATCAACCTTAGAGACGGTGCCGATCACCAACTGTTTCTCAGTAACCTCAGCAAGATTCGTTTGCGCTTTTAGAATCTCTTCGGTAGCTTGCATCTGCGCACGTAGCGCTGCTTCTTTCACGGCGCCTGTTACCACGTTCGCAGTTAAAGAAAGATATGCGCCCTCTAACTGAAATTGCGCAACTTCAGCTTGCGCTCTAGCACCTTCGACAGCACGACGCGCCCCGCCAAAGACATCCAACTTATAAGTCACATTGACTGAGGTGTTGTAGAGGTTATAGGTATCTGATCCGTAGGGCAGTCCATAGATAGCAGATGGTTGTAGCTGACGTGTGGCGGTACCAGCAAGACCAACCGATGGGAAATACTGTCCGCCAATTTGAGCGTTGACATTTTCCTGAGCTACACGAAGAGCGGCATCAGCTGCGCCCAGGGTGGGATTTTGCTGTAGAGCTTTCTTAATGAGTGCATCCAGTTCGGGCGATTTATAGAGCTCCCACCACTGCGCCTCGATATCTGCACCTTCAATAAACTCTTGTGAAGAGCCCCCTGGTACACCTGGAGCGGTAGCCAACTTCTTAGAAAGTGTTGTCTCCGTATAGGTGGAGGTATTGGGTGCATCTGGTTGCTTAAAGTCTGGCCCAACAGCGCAAGCAGATAACGCAATAATGCTAACAAGCATCAACAAATGCAAGCGCGAGATTGGGAGTGCTTTTAATAGAAACATGAAGTGCAACAAATTTCCTCTTTTACAAGAGTTATTTGAACACAAAAATCCAATCAGGGCTCCGTAAAGCCCTGATTTATCTACTTAAATTTGTTCACAGCTTGGAGTAAATGTCAAACATAAAACAAAAAGATAAAACAAAAAATTATTCGACAGTAACGCTCTTAGCTAAATTTCTAGGCTTGTCGACATCGGTACCGCGTGCGCAGGCTGTGTGATACGCCAGCAGCTGCAAAGGCACCACATGAAGAATGGGTGATAGATGACCGTAGTGCTCCGGTAGCTTAATTACGTTAATACCTTCGCTACTTGCGATATGGGTATCTTGATCAGCAAATACGTAAAGCTTGCCGCCACGTGCTTTTACTTCCTGCATATTGGATTTCAATTTCTCCAACAACACGTCATTAGGAGCAACCGTAACCACAGGCATCTTGTCTGTCACTAAAGCAAGGGGTCCGTGCTTTAGCTCGCCAGCAGGATACGCTTCAGCATGGATATACGAAATTTCTTTAAGCTTTAATGCGCCTTCAAGCGCAATAGGGTAATGAAGGCCACGACCCAAGAAAAGTGCATTCTCACATTTAGAAAATGCGTCGCTCCAAGCGATGATCTGTGGCTCTAGAGCCAATACCGCATGCAGAGCTTTGGGTAAATGACGCAAATCACGCAGCAGCTCCTTCTCTTTTTCTGGAGATACTTTGCCAGCACGCTTAGCAAGAGAAACTGCTAAAAGGTAAAGCGCTAATAGCTGAGTAGTAAATGCTTTGGTTGAGGCAACCCCAATCTCAGCACCTGCTTTAGTCAAAAAATGCCAATCAGTTTCGCGAACCATTGCACTGCTTGCTACATTACAAATTGCCAAGGTGTATTGATGACCTAGACTCTTAGCATGACGTAGTGCGGCCAAGGTATCTGCTGTCTCACCAGATTGCGACACCACAACAATTAAAGTTTTTGGATTTGGCACAGTGGTGCGATAACGATATTCACTAGCAATTTCTACTTGGGTCGGTATGCCAGCAATATCTTCCAACCAGTACTTAGCAACACATGCAGAGTAGTAACTTGTTCCACAGGCCAAAATCAGTATTTGATCGAATTTTTTCCAATCCTCAGGATTGGCTTCAAACAACTCAGGACCAAAGGAAGCGATATTGGCCAAGGTATCGCCGATTGCTCTAGGCTGCTCGAAGATTTCTTTTTGCATGTAGTGCTGATATGGGCCCAGATCTACGGAGTCAGCTTGGGCAGGCATAGGCTTAAGCTCTCTCTGAACCGTTCTACCTGCCTGATCAATGACAACAACACCATCTGCTTTTAATACTGCTACATCGCCCTCTTCTAAATACATCATCGAATGAGCGCGACCAGCCAAAGCTAATGCATCAGATGCCAAGAAGTTTTCTTTTTCGCCAAGCGCCACTACCAAAGGGGATCCAACACGAGCACCTACTAAGGTATTCGGATTATCTCTGGCGATAACTCCAATGGCATAAGCACCATGCAGTCTAGGCAATACCGCCTTTACTGATTTGGCAATATCTTTTTGGCCATCAACAACATACTGCTGATGAATTAAGTGGGCAATGACTTCTGTATCCGTCTCAGAAGTGAAAACATATCCAGCGGCTTTTAAATCTGCGCGCAGAGTTTCATAATTTTCAATAATGCCGTTGTGCACTACTGCAATCAAATCATTTGATGTGTGTGGGTGAGCGTTCTGAGTATCCGGCTTTCCATGGGTTGCCCAACGTGTATGGGCAATACCCAAGGTGCCATGAAATTCTTTGCCTTGCTCAGCCAACTCTGAAACGCGAGCAGTTGTACGAGCTCTTTCAATTGGATGATTTGCGTCATCTCCATTAATGACAGCAAAGCCGCAAGAGTCATAGCCACGGTACTCTAAGCGTCGCAAGCCCTCAACCAAAACATCAACGATATTTTTATGGGAAGCTGCGCCAACAATCCCGCACATTATTTTTTACCCTTTGCAGTTTTCTTTGCTATCTTTTTTGCCGTCTTCTTAACTGCTTTCTTGGCCACTGTTTTTTTTGTAGTTACTTTTTTAACGGTCGCTT
>CANBYN010000192.1 GCA_947373615.1 Burkholderiaceae bacterium
ACGCTCGTCTCTGTGGCCCTATTCCTCACGTCGCCGTGGATGGCCGTTAGCCATCACCCTTCCCTATGGAGTCCGGACTTTCCTCCCCCTCAATAAAGAGGCGGCGATTGCCCAATTGACTCTGCGCCTGCAGTCTAACGCAGTCAGAGAAAATTGGCTCGTAAAACAGTGGTGGTGGCCTTAAACCAGCGACCATGCAATCGTTTCGCCAGCACGAAGCGGCACGATAGTGGTATTTCCCAAAGGCAATTCATTTGGAATACTTTGAACTTGCTTGACCAAAGTAATTTTTTTGCTATTGCGTGACAAAGAATAAAAATCAGCTCCAAAGAAACTGGCAAAGCCTTCTAATTTTTCTAGCTTATCAACGCTCTCGAATGCTTCAGCATACAAACCTAGGGCATTAAATGCGCTGTAGCATCCAGCACAACCACAAGCCGCTTCTTTAGCGTCTTTGGCATGTGGCGCACTATCAGTACCCAAGAAAAATCGAGAGCTTCCGCTTGTGGCAGCTTCTAATAAGGCAACGCGATGCTCTTCACGCTTGAGTATCGGCAAACAATAATTATGCGGACGAATACCGCCAGCAAAAATTGCATTGCGATTCATGAGCAAATGCTGCGGAGTAATCGTAGCCGCTAAAGTATTTATATTCCCAGTAGTGGCATCACGCACATAGTGTGCTGCTTCCTTGGTGGTGATATGCTCAAATACCACCTTAAGTTCCGGGAAATCTTTACGCAGCGGCTCTAGTACGCTATCAATAAAGACAGATTCACGATCAAAGATGTCAATCTCAGAGCTAGTTACTTCACCATGCACTAAAAGTGGCATCCCTACTAATTGCATTGATTCTAGCGCTGCATAACAGTGCTTGATATCACTCACTCCTGCATCACTATTGGTAGTGGCGCCCGCTGGGTACAGCTTAAATGCAACCATACCTTCTGCCTTGGCTTTGCGCACCTCATCAGCAGAAGTATTATCAGTCAAATACAAAGTCATCAACGGTGTAAAGGTGTCAATACCCAAGGAGTTTAAGTTTGATTCAATGCGGGAGCGATAAGCCTTAGCCAAATCCACTGTAGTAACTGGTGGTTTTAAGTTCGGCATAATAATAGCTCTGGCAAATTGGCGTGCTGTATCTGCCAAAACGTCTTTCATGACTTCACCATCACGAATATGTAAATGCCAGTCGTCCGGCTGTATCAGTTGAATTTGTGTAGGGCTATTAGACATATTTATTTATCGAGCAAGATGATGCGGAAATCATTCACATTGGTAAGCGTAGGTCCAGTTTCCACTAAAGCCCCCAATTCTGCAAAGAAGCCATAGCAATCATGTGCTAACAAGAATTTTTCTGGCATAAGCCCCATAGCCTGACTTGCTTGACGAACTTCAGGGCTATACCAAGCTCCCGCATTCTTTTCACTACCATCAATTCCATCAGTATCAGCGGCTAAGGCGGCAAGCTTGGGCATATCCTGAGAGGCAATAAAGAGTGATAGTAAATACTCGGTGCAGCGCCCGCCACGCCCCTTTAACCCCGGAGGAATGGTGACAGTACATTCTCCACCAGAAATGAGCGCAACTGGTTTACTAAGACCCCTTTTCACATAATCCCGAGCTAAGACACCCTGACTAGCACCCACCTCTTGAGCCTCGCCGGTAATAGTGTCACCCAAAATAATGGGTTCATATCCTTGAGTACGGACATACTCAGCTGCAGCCTCTAAGCTTGTATAGGCCGTCGCAATCACATGGTTTGCCACTTGAGCATTTACTAAATCAATATCTTTCAAGGTTTCTGGCTTTTCACCAGCCAAACCTTGCTTAAGATGATTTAATACTGATGCTGGAATAGATTGTTCAGTAAGGCTGTATTTATCTAAAATATTGAGGGCATCAAGATAAGTAGAGTAATCAGCAGCGCAAGGACCGCTTGCAATATCTGCCGGGGAATCACCCGTCACATCAGAAATTAATAAGGCCTCAACACGTGCACCTTGCGCAATAGCCACTCTCGCCAAGTTGCCACCCAAGATTGCTGATAAATGCTTACGCACTACATTCATATCTTCAATGGGGGCGCCACTACGCAAAAGCGCCTCCGTAGTTTTGCGCATGTCCTCAATAGAGATACCCTCATGGGGCAAAGTGAGAAGACTAGATCCGCCACCAGAAACTAAAGCAATCAATATATCGCCAGGATGTAGCTGTTTAGTTAGAGCCAATGCTTCCTTCGCCCCATCCATCCCAGCTTGATCTGGAACGGGGTGCCCTGCCTCTACAATTTTAATGTGAGAAGTAGGTGAGCTATGACCGTAACGCGTTAATACAACTCCAGCTAACTTTACTGTCGGCCAACTTTTCTTAGCGTACGCTTCTAGAGCGTTAGCCATAGATGCGCTCGCTTTACCTGCACCAATAACCAGACACTTACCTTTAGGCTCCTGCCCTGCTGGAAATATCTTTGCTAAATATCTTGGAACAATAATTTGTGGATCAGCAACAGCTACTGCTGCTGCAAAAGCATTTTTCAGAATGGCTTCTGTGGTTGCAGTGGATGGAATTTGGACAGTCATTAGGCTATTCTAATCAAGCGTGGCTCGTTCTTGCATCTGCCACATCTCCGCATATCTACCTTTAGCAGACAGCAATTCAAAATGAGTGCCACGCTCGACAATCTGCCCAAAATCCATCACCAGAATTTGATCAGCATGAATAATCGTAGAAAGTCGATGGGCAATGACTAAAGTAGTACGATTTTTAGCTAAATTTAACAGCTCTTCCTGAAATGCTCTTTCTGTTTTGGAATCCAATGCAGAGGTTGCCTCATCAAAAATCAACATTGCTGGTTTTTTAAGTAGGGTTCTAGCAATGGCTACACGTTGTTTCTCGCCGCCTGATAATTTCAATCCCCTCTCTCCGACCTGAGTGTCATATCCATCCGGCAGGCGTTTGATAAAACCGTCAATTTGCGCCGCACGAGCTGCCTCATAAATTTCGTCAATAGAGGCTGAAGGATTTCCATATGCAATGTTGTAGCCAATCGTGTCATTAAATAAAACTGTGTCTTGCGGGACGATACCGATAGCTTTGCGTAAGCTTGCTTGAGTTACATCTTGAATGTTTTGCCCATCAATCAGGATTTTTCCTAACTGCATATCATAAAAACGAAATAGTAATCTCGCCAAGGTACTCTTGCCTGCGCCACTCTGTCCCACCACTGCAGTAATGGTTCCTGCGGGGATGTTGAAGCTGACATTATGAAGAATTTCTCGCTTAGCATCATAATGAAATGATACATTTTCAAAACGAACATCAGGCCCAAGATTCTGATTATCAATATGCAATGCTTTGGCATCAGGAGAGTCTGCAATCTCTTTATCGGTGTTCAACAAAGAAAACATGCGATCCATATCAGTTAGTGATTGTTTAATCTCGCGATAAATCACACCCAAGAAATTAAGCGGTATATAGAGCTGAATCATTAAGGTGTTGACTAATACAAGGTCCCCCAGGGTCATAGTACGGTTCACTACGCCAATAGTGGCACGCCACAGAATTAACATTAAGCCAATTGCAATAATGATTTGCTGGCCTAGATTCAAGAAGGCCAAAGTCTTTTGCGACTTGACTGCGGCGGCTTGATAGCGCAGCAAGTTCTCGTCATAGCGTCTCGCCTCAAAGGCCTCGTTACCAAAATACTTGACAGTCTCAAAGTTTAATAAAGAATCAATGGCCTTCTGATTCGCTTTGGAATCCATATCATTCATCGTGCGACGATAATGAGTACGCCATTCAGTAACAACGA
>CANBYN010000193.1 GCA_947373615.1 Burkholderiaceae bacterium
TATCGCATCATTTTGGTGCATTATCTAAAATTACACCCTGTTTTCACCATCGACGAGACCCAGCTACCGGGTTCTGCATGCTGACCATCTGTATCGTCCAGCGGAAACTTGCCAAGAAAATCACCACCAAGATCTTGTTCGCTATAAAAGGAATTGGATAAGCCAAATACTCGTCGATTTTTACAATCTACTCGGACGGTAGTAGCTTTAGACAAATAAGTACGGGACCCAAAGGATTGAGGCTGCCAGAAATTAATAACGTAGGTCATTCGAATAAAAGAATTCATTCGAACTATCGAAGTGCTCTCAATATAAAGACTTCCTTCATCCCCGTATCGAGATACCGATAAAGGATATGCAAAAAGAGTATTGCTGATAAATAAGCTGGAAAACAACACCAAGAAACGAAATTTTATCTTTCCCATCTCAGACTCCTATTTAACAACGAGATTTAATGATTTTCTTTTGCGTGATTGATTGAGTACTTTGGAATCTCAATTACTAAATCTTCTTTAGCCACAATAGCCTGACACGATAAACGCGACTGAGGGTTTAGACCCCAAGCGCGATCAAGCATATCTTCTTCATTTTCATCAGGAGGGTTAAGACTCTGAAAACCCTCTTTCACGATCACATGGCATGTCGTACAAGCACAGACCATATCGCAAGCATGCTCAATGGGAATGTCATTCTCCAATAACGCCTCACAAATGGAAGTGCCCGGAGCGGCTTCTACTACAGCTCCTTCTGGGCAATACTCGCTATGCGGCAAGACAACAATTTGAGTCATGATTATTTCTATATGCCTTCTATTTTTTTATTTAATACTTAAATCTCTGCGACGTTCTTGCCAGACAAGGCCTTCTGAATGCTAGCATTCATCCGTATTTGTGCAAACTCATCAGTTGCTTTTGCAGCATGATCTACCGCTTTACGAACTACAGCACTATCAGTTTCTTCATTCAATATCTTTTGCAATACCGCCATCTCTTGATCAATTGTCGCTTGTTCTTCCGCATTCAAAAGATTGCGATCACTAGCTAGCGCAGTTTGTACAGCATCAAGCAAACGCTGTGCATTGACCTGCTCTTCACGCAAGGATCTTGCCAGCAGATCTTCCTTTGCAGAAGAAAAACCCTCTTGCAACATTCGGGTAATTTCCACATCAGTTAAGCCATAAGAAGGCTTGATATCAATTGAGGCTTTAACTTCTGATCCTAGCTCGGTCGCACTTACTGAGAGCAAACCATCAGCATCCACCTGAAAAGTCACTCGAATACGGGCAGCTCCTGCGGCCATTGCTGGAATACCTCGTAATTCAAACTTACCTAAGGAGCGGCAGTCTTGCGCCAGCTCACGCTCACCTTGGACTACTTGTATCGCAAGTGCGGTTTGGCCATCTTTAAAAGTAGTGAAATCTTGCGCTCTCGCAACTGGGATAGGTGTATTACGGGGAATAATCTTTTCTACTAAACCCCCCATGGTTTCAATACCAAGAGATAGTGGAATGACATCCAATAAAAGCCATTCATCATTTTTGCTTTGATTGCCAGCAAGCAAATCGGCCTGCATAGCCGCGCCAAGAGCAACTACTTGATCGGGGTTTAAATTATTTAAAGGTGTTGTGCCAAATAACTCACCGACTGCGCGCTGCACATTAGGCATGCGCGTCGAGCCGCCTACCATCACCACACCCTTAATTTCTTCCGCCTTTAGACCGGCGTCACGTAAAGCCTTTTTACAGGCGATTAAAGTTTTATTTACTAAATTTTGGGTAATCTCAAAGAATTGCGCCTGACTAACTCCAACATTCACGACGGTACCATCAGCCAACGTTTCATGAACGCGCGCCAAGGGATTGTGACTGAGCAACTCTTTGGCATGCTTACAAGCTTGTAATAAAGTACGGTGGTCATAAATAGAGAGTGGCGGTAATTTGGCTTGCTCAATTACCCAACAATACAAGCGGTGATCAAAGTCATCGCCACCTAAGGCAGAATCGCCCCCAGTTGACAGCACTTCAAACACCCCCTTACTCATACGCAGTATGGAGATGTCAAAGGTGCCACCACCTAAGTCATAGACGGCATAGACGCCTTCAGAGGCATTATCTAAACCATAAGCAATAGCTGCTGCAGTAGGTTCATTCAGTAAGCGTAGCACCTCAATCCCTGCCAACTTAGCGGCATCTTTAGTTGCTTGGCGCTGGGCATCATCAAAATAAGCAGGAACGGTAATCACGGCGCCCACAATTTCATCAGAGACCGAGTCTTCGGCCAATTGACGTAGCCGCGCTAGGATTTCAGCCGACACTTCAATGGGACTCTTGTCACCAGCAACGGTTCTGAGTTTGAGCATGCCAGGCTGATCTACAAAATCGTAAGGAGCACTTTCAATATGTTCTACATCGAGCAGTCCCCGACCCATGAAACGCTTGACTGAAACAATCGTATTTTTGGGATCAATCACTACGCTCTCAAGTGCCTCAAAGCCAGCTTGAGTTCTACCATTAGACAAGTAGCGCACTACAGATGGGAGTAGTTCGCGTCCCTGTGAATCCGGCAACACTTTAGGCAAAGCATCGCGCACAAGAGCTACTAATGAATTAGTAGTCCCCAAATCAATACCTACAGCAATACGACGATGATGGGGTGCGAGCGATTTACCAGGTTCGGAGATTTGTAATAAGGCCATATAAGTTAGAGTTTAAAGCTAGATCGAGTCCGCAATGACGTCGTCAAGCTCATTGGCAAACTTATCGATAAAAAGTAAGCCTCTCAATAACTCCGCAGCACGAATATAGTTTTTAGCACCATCAATTGCTTGAGTAATTTCAGCAAGAGTGTCTTGTCTGGATTGCTCTACCTCAACCATCAATGCTTCAAGGGCTTGCAAATCATCAGCATATTCGTCTAAATTTTCGCGCCACTCCATCTGCTTCATTAGAAACGCAGCCGGCATCGCGGTATTTGTTTCCAGCTTGGCATCAACCCCATGTAGTTGGCAAATGTATAAGCCTCGTTGAATGGGGTTCTTCAGCGTTTGAAATGCAGTATTGGCCAATGTAGCCATTTGCATCGCAATGCGTTGCTCTGTATCGCTGCCACGCGCATGGCGATCAGGATGCACTTCTTTTTGAATCGCTAAGTAAGCTTGATCAAGGGCAGGCAAATCGATTTTGAATTGCTGATTTAAACCAAAGAAGTGGAAGTAATCGTCAGACGCGGAAGGATTCGCCACAACCACACTCATCTTTTACGTTTGGATTTTGAAACTTAAATCCCTCATTCAAACCCTCGCGTACAAAATCCAACTCTGTTCCATCCAAGTAAGCCAGGCTCTTTGGATCAACGAATACTTTCACGCCATTAGACTCAAATACTTGATCTTCGGCTGCAGGCTCATCTACATATTCGAGTTGATAAGCCAGTCCAGAGCATCCTGTGGTGCGAACTCCTAAACGCAAGCCACAACCTTTGCCGCGCTTCTCAAGGTTGCGATTGACGTGTGCAGCTGCTTTATCAGTTAAGGTAATTGACATAGTTTTGCCTACTTATTTCGCTGGATGTTTTTCTTTGTAGTCGGCAACTGCTGCTTTGATTGCATCTTCAGCAAGGATGGAGCAGTGAATTTTTACTGGGGGCAAAGCCAACTCTTCAGCAATGAGCGAATTCTTAATTTCCAAAGCTTGGTCCAAAGTTTTACCTTTAACCCACTCAGTTACCAATGAAGAAGAGGCGATGGCAGATCCACAGCCATAGGTCTTAAACTTGGCATCTTCAATCACGCCTTGATCATTTACGCGAATTTGT
>CANBYN010000194.1 GCA_947373615.1 Burkholderiaceae bacterium
CCCAATGCGCGCACTGCCTCGAAATTCCACCCCATTAAAATGATGAAATTCAGAAATTTTACCTAAGGTCTGTTCACATATCCGATCAACTATTTCTAACGCTTTTGATCTTTGCTTGCTTAGGTTATGAAGCAATAGAACAAATTCCGCTCCGCCAAAACGAGCTACTAAATCGTTTTCTCCTACGTATGCCTGAATTTGATAGGAGAGCTCTTTTAGTATTAGGTCTCCACGATCATGGCCGAATCGACTATTTAACTCCTTGAAATTAGCGAGATCAATATAAATAACCGCGCAATAGGTTGAGTTTAATTTTCTTTCCTCAATTACTATAGCAAGAGCCTCGATAAATTTCTGATGATTAGGTAGTCCAGTAAGCGGATCTTTATAAGCAACCTCTTTTAATGCTTCATGGGCTGCTCCTAGCGCGTCTTGCGCAGCAATACGTTCATCTAACTCAATGCCGATTTTTTTATTGGCTCTAAGTAAAAACGCTACTGAAGTGCCTATCAGCATAATCCCAAATACGAGTGAAGCTAATATCCAGCCAATACTTTTATACCAAATCGGGGCGTATACCCCCTCCTGAACAACGGCCGCGACAACAAATGGATAATTTTCAACAGCACGAGCTGCAACCATTCGACGGTCTTTGGAGCTGCCCGTAGTAAACCGCGCAGAATCGGTCTCAATAACCCCATGGACAGGATTCATATATTTGAGAATGGTATTAGCGGTGCTAGTTGTATTTTTAAGGCCAATAAGCTCTCCCACAAAGGGCCAGCGAGTCATTAATATATAGTCATCCCGATAAAGACTAAGTGATGCACGAGATCCCAAGTTTGAGCCAATTCGTTCATAAAAATTTGAGAAAACTTCAGATGAAATACCTACAAGAATAATTCCCAGGAATTCACCATGATTGTTGCTAACGCGCTTGGAGATATAAAAGACCCACTTGCCGTTACCTTTATTTTTTACTGGTTCGCTATAAAAAATATCTTTACTATCATGAGTTAAAAACCATTGAAAATAATCTCGATTAGAAAGATTGATCTCTGGTGGTGGAAATGATCTAGAAAAATTGAGAACTGTTCCATCATTAGCCACGAAAGTAGCTACATCAATAATGGGGTTACCTTTTATCTTTTCTGCTAATAGTGTGTATTGTTGTTTCTTGGAGGCAAAATTTCGGTAACTTTTTTCATCTGAGAAATTTTCTAACCTAACCACATCAGAAATACTATCAAGCGTGGTTCCTGCTGAAAATAGAGTCTGCGAAGCTTGCTCGGCAATGATAAGAGTAAGCACCTCCAACTGATCAGCCCATTCTGCTTTTGTATTTTTCCGTATTACGTCGACCGCTATTGCTGCCGCGACAATAAAAATTAAAGCCAAGGCTATGCCCACTGAAATAATTATTCTGCGACTGTGGGTAATATTTTTAGTACTTGTAATTTTCTACCCCTTTTTTACCCACAATGATTCAGATTACCTAGGAAACGTATTTCTATATTGTAGGCATTATGTAGCATATTGACAGTGATCGAATCATACTGCTCACTAGGCAAAATACCCAATGTAGCTCTTTAGTCAAAACTAGATTTATTAGGCTGCTGATTCATAAAAACGAATAGCATTACGGCCCGCATCTTTGGCTTGATACATCGCCCTGTCCGCCCATCTTAAGTAGTTTTCGGCACTACCGTTCCCCTGAGGAAACTGCACGACTCCAATGGAGGCAGTGCATAGATGCTCGACAATATAGCGCGGCACATCATCGTTTTCAATCATAATAAGGTAGGGCTCTGCTAAGGCTAAGCCAATTTTCTCTGCAATCGCCTTGACGTAGGAAACGGATTTAGCAAGATCCCCATCGAACTCCCCTACCATGGCAACAAACTCATCTCCTCCAATGCGGGCAACGGTATCCATCTCCCTGACACAGCTTTTAATGCGCTGCGCTGCTTCAATGAGCAATAAATCACCCGCTTCATGACCATATCGATCATTAATTGGTTTGAAGTTATCCAGGTCAATAAAAAACAAAGCGCCAGACTTGCCAGTACGCTTAATGGTAATCAATGATTTTCTAAGTCGATCTTGCAATAAACGTCGGTTGGATAATCGAGTCAAGCTATCTGTAAAGGCTAGTCTCTTTAATTCTTCCTCTAGATTTTTTCGGGAAGTGCAGTCTCGCCCCACCGATTGAACCTCCTTTAGATGACCTTCATCATCAAAGATGCCGCGATTGACAAAACGACACCAGTGCATATCTTCATTATTTCCCACTACTCGTACTTCCACATCTGCAACTGGATGATCCAATGAAAGCCTATTTAACTCATAATGAAAAAAGGGGAGATCCTCAGGCAAGACAATAGACTCCCATTTCTTCCCAATAAAGTCTTGACTGTCTCTACCAAAGTATTGACGAAAGGCATCATTGACATAAGTTATGGTGTGATCTGGTAAAAAACGAAAAATAGATTCAGTTTGATCACTCAAAACATGGCGATATAGAGTCTCAGACTTTTGGGAGGACTCTAAAAGAGACTTTACTGTCTTAGCATGGGATTGCATTTGGCTAAAGATGTAAGCAACAAAACAAGCGCAAATTAAAAAAGCTCCGGCAGAAAGATTTCCATCCCTAGTTATTTGCCACTCAAAGTGGGGTGGAATAAAAATGTAATAGGATGTTGATGCACTAAGAATGGCCATTAAAAATCCTGGCCCTGTTCCACACAGAAAAAAGCTTGCCACCATCAAGGGGTAGAAAGTAATATTGGCAAATCCCGCCTCAACGGGAAGAACCAGCAATCGAAGCAACAAAGCAAAAAAGAAAATTCCCACCGCAAGAACGCAGCGGACAGGTAGACTTAATCGATTATGGAGTTCGTTAAACTGCTTAAGCATATTAATTTATTGTAATTCTACTTATTATCAGCAGTGTATCAAAATAACCACATAAAATAAGTAGTTCTCATGCAAACCCAATAGTCAATCTATCACTGCATACCCGCTAGTATGACTTCCTATTTAAGCCTTCATGCAATTCATATAAATAGACAATGAAGATGTGTGTGCTAGCAAACGGAAAACTGAGCGGCTATCCCATAAGATACATCACATAAAGACATCGAGTAGTTCAAATGATTTCGTCATTACATCAAATCAACTTCAGTATTGGAGGTTTAGGTTTCGGTACATTACTTTGATAATTTATTCCCAAGGAAAAATTCCATGCCACATTTAGATATAAATCATTCACATGCACAAGATAAAAATCATCCTCAACATCAAAGCACTGCTGAGCATTATCATAAGCATGCCGCAAATCATCATGAGCAAGCCATGAAGAGCCACTTGGAGGCGGCAAGGATGCGTGAATTAGGTAACCATGAGGCTTCTGCAACCCATGCGCTAACCGCGCATGCCCACACCCTAAATGCACTTCGTCATAGCGAAGATGCAATCAATGAACACGCCAACATACAATCTTCGGTTCAAAGACCCTAATGAAATATTTGAGAGAGAATATCGGAACCGCTCACCATGGGTGACGTTTCCCATCTTAATTGGAGTCGGAAATCCACCAGTAAGATATTTTATAGTGCAGTAAATATCGCCCTATATTTACACCTGCAAGAGAAAAGATATGCCCCTCAAGAAATCAGCCAACCCCAAGGCATTTAAAGAAAACATTAAAACCGAAATTAAGGCCGGGAAACCACTAAAACAAGCCGTTGCGATTGCTTACTCGGAAGCTCGTGCGGC
>CANBYN010000195.1 GCA_947373615.1 Burkholderiaceae bacterium
TTAAAAAGCCAGCAAATCGCTGGCTTTTTAATTTTTTCATTAGCTTGAATATCAATCAAAGCAAAATGGCCAAATAGAATTGCCTAACCCGCTCTAAATAAATAACCGCTACGCGCTTTGTCACGTCGTTTGCGATAAAGCAATCCAAAGAATGTGCTCACCCCCCATATAACCAAGAATGGATCAAGTAAATAATCCCAAAGATTGGTTGACTCGTGCCAATGGGCGGCCCAAGCAATGATGGCGATAGCAATAATCCACACTCCCTTGTTCCAATTGACTAACCCACATATAGTCGCGAACAGTACTACCCCAATCAAGAAGGGAATGGATCCATAACCCCAGGCATATGGATCGATCATGCCAAAGCCTAAGGCGAAAGGGTAAAAGGCGATCGCAACGATCGCAATGGCCAATCTAAATCCGATCGGGTTCGCTTTATTAGTCGGCAACAAAGTACTCCAAAGCAAAAGCAAAGTCACGATACTTAAATCACCCGTTGCACCGCGCACATAAGCAGCTAAAGGCAACTCCATTGATAAACCAAGGGGCCAAAAAAATACATTAGTAAAGAGCGTTACAAAAATCAGTTTTGCAACAAAAGGAAATTCTTTTAATAAGGTTATTTGCAAAACCCCAATCAAGACTATCGAGCATGTAATCGACATTTCTAGGAGAGCAGTAGTTTGCATGATTTGACTCACTGTTGAACCTCCTTTGCATTCAAATTGTTACCCACTTCAGTCTCATTTGATGAAAATTGACTAGAAGCGTGTGTCAGCCACGCTCCTGAAAAATAAAGATGACGGATTTTCTTACGATCCCAGGTATAAACCAAATGAGCATCATTGCCATCAACACTAATTAGATACGGATACGAAAATTCTTTGCGCTGATCATTTGGCAATGCCTCATCATCCTCCGCAATGTGCACCGTGCGCCATTGTCCAGATTTAGCATCGCTCATCATTAGCACTAGGCGATAGCGCCCTGCTTCAATATTATTTAATGCCAATAGTCGTGCGCCATTATTTAAAACCACGCCCGTCACAGCAGAATTAGGATTTGAAATGAGTAAATCTCCTGACTGTTGCCAGGACTGCCCCGCATCTTGGGTTTGACTCACCGGGATTTGTTTTGGCTCACTAGACCCTCTTGTTTGACGGAAGTAGGCGGTTGCATTTTTGGGGTCGTTTACAAATATCAATGGCTGAATTGCGCTGCGGCCCGAACTCATGCGCCGCTTATCAATTACTTGGCCTGCATCGATTCTTAAGAATTCTCCAAAACGGCCTATCCACTCATGATAGGCAGGCAATCCAAAACGGCCATCAGCAAATGGCAAGGAGGGAGTTTTTACCAGAGTGCTTAAATTAATGAAAGGCGAACTGATTAACCTCTGAGGATTAGTCCAAGTCATACCTTCATCTTCAGAAGTGATGGCTGAGATTGAACTCCCGGCCCAACCCCCAATCGAAACAGTCACGAAGAATAATTGCAAACGTCCATCAGAAAGCCTACTAGGTACTGGATTTCCCAGTTTAGCGATATAGCGTGATAAACCTTTTTCAGCAGTGACCCTGTCCATTACCACAGTGGGCGCACTCCAGAGGTTGGATTTGGCATCGTAAACTGCGCTGTAAATAGCCACGTCGGCCGCGCCTTCACGACTACCAGCAAACCAAAATGCGCGAACAGCCCCATCTTTTAAGGCGATCAGCGAGGCAGCATGCACCGAAACCGCACCCGTGTCAGGCAGCCAAGAGGCCAAGGGGCTGAAGATCACCCTCGCATTGATCTTTGGTGTAATACCCTGATCCAGTGGTACGTCGCCTTGGGTTTTCATTGTTATAGCAAATGGCGCCCATACCGGACGACTATCAATGTGCAAAAAGCCAATCACCGCAGCAAGCAATAAAAAACAAAGGGCAATGACACGCCTCATCTACAAACATCCTTCATATTTAACAGTTCCGAGTTATTCACTGGTGTAGCAATAAGATATTCATTTACAAATAAATATTTACCTATTTGACCCTTTACCATCTGCTCAATTTCTTCATTCGAGTGACGCGCCCGCATTTCCATTCTCTGACCGACTATCTTGCATGAGTCGCATAAAACTGGGGAGACTCCAAGGGGCGTATGAACTGCAACCAATGGATAGGCGCTGGTTAGACCGTCAACCTCTCCAGAATCTTTTGCCAAATAGCCATGAAGTTTTGCGCCAGGCATGAGTAATCTATATTCCTCATCCTTGGCGCGATAGTCGCACGGAATCCACACATCCTTACCTTGCACCTGCTCAATGGTTTCATTGGAATACCGTCCTAAATTCCCTTCTAATGGCGCCAAGCTGCTCGTTAATGCGCAGTATGCTAAAAAACATCCGGCCAGTGAAAGCGTTTTGGTGTGAGAGCTCCTAAATAATCCCACTAATACAATCATTAAGCTGGAAGCCATCAAAAGCCAATGGACAGGGAAATAAATCCACTTACTAGCATTTCCCATAAATTGAGAGAACTGCAAATTAGCACCAACCCATCCAAGTAAAGACAAAACGATTAATTGCAACAGCAATGCAATACGAAACCCCCATAAGGGTAAGCGCTCCCATTGCAACGCAATCAGCGCTGCAAAAGCTGGCATGACTGGCAATAGGTAGCGTCCTGAGCGTTGACTAGGCAAACTAAAAACTACCAAAAAGGCTATCACTAGTAATAGCAATAGCACCTCTTCCATAGATAGAAAACGTCGACTGCGCCAGCACTGAATTAAAGTAGAGATGAGTACAAAGCTAAATAGGCCAGCGTTAGCTATGGTAGCTATGAGGAGGAGCCAAATACTATCGCCTCCACGAACCAGATCAAAAAAATAGTTGGACTGACGAGCAGCAAATTTTCCGGCATTCTCTCCCAGAATAAATTCTCTCCAAATAGCTTCCGGGAAAGGATCCAAAGCAAACCATAAGGCAAAGACTCCTAAAGCCAAAGCCCCAACGAGAACTAATTTATATAAATCGTGCACCAATACCTTGGGAATGCTCCATTGACGCCAACGCCAGTAATACAAACCTAAAGCAAGTGAAGCGGGAGCTATGTATGCAAACGATTTAGAGAATAAAGCTAAGCCAAAACAAATTCCTGCGAAAAGCGGAAAAAAGAATTTAGATTCAAAAGCACCCTTCCCCCAATACAAGAGGGCCAAAAATGGGAGACTCAACCAAAATACTTCCGGAGGATCTGTTAAAAAAGGGCGACCGTAACGGTAACTTGCAAAGAAAGATAACCAAACCAAACCTGCCAATAATCCAGTTTGTGTTTTTCCACTAAATCGACGTACCGCCAAAAATAAGCAGAAGGCCGTTAAACCTGTATAAAAAACGCTTGGCCATCGTAAGTGAACAAGAGTCCATTCACTCCCCCAATTGGTGCTGGCAATACCCTGCCAAAAAATCAGGGGGGGCTTGGTATTCTTAATCCCCTCCATCGCTGATTGCAAGGGCAGCCAACTACTAGAATCTGCAGTCATACGGACAATATGCATATAGGGATACTCGTCCCCGTTTTTGGGGGCAAATCGACTATCCAAACCATATAGGTAGGTAAAAATACCCAAAAGCAGTATCAGGAGTGCCGAGCGAAGGGTAATAGAACTGCGCATGCCTCTAGTTTATAGGTCCGCTCCCATAAAAACAGCGGAATGCACTTTTTACACTTATCTTATAAGATATGAGTTTAAGCAAAACCTTATTTTTTGATTTATCTT
>CANBYN010000196.1 GCA_947373615.1 Burkholderiaceae bacterium
GTCGCCGCATCTTTTGTGATCTGATTTAGGCGCCAATCACCCAAGACTTGCGCGCCTTTTTCGAATGTTGCAATGCCCTTGCCAGTATGAAAAAAACCTCGATGAGATTCGCCCATGTGACTATTGCCCAAATAGCGCCACCGACCCAATTCCGACTCATGGGGTATCGCCCGTGGCTTGTCAGGAGATCTCTTTTGATTCTTATTTTCCTTTAATGAGTGAATACTTACTTCCATTAAGTCTATTTCTTTATATAGATCTTCTTTAGAATTTTCCAATTCACTGCGCAAAAGCTCTATTTCTTTCTTGAGGCCTGATAAATGCCTTTGCGAATCTTCAATGCCTATTTGGGAGTGGGTTTTAAGGGACTCATATGCAGCAAAAAGTGCGATTCCAAGTCCACAAAAGCAGGCAAAAAACGCAAGCAATCCAGTCAATTTTTTTAATTGAAGAGCAGTGTTTAGTGGGTCTGGAAAGCTCTCTAATTTCTGCCGGAATGATTGTTTATGAGCAGGCTCAGGGGCGTCACTTTTGAGGATTTTAGCTTTACGAATTCCATGGGGATCTGGGATGGCAGGGTCATCTCCAAGTTCACTCAAAATGTCATCAAAGGCATGGGCGGGAATATGGCGGGAAGGCATGACCACATTCTCTTTGTGCGTGTGTTTTAAGACTATCGGCTTGACTTGATTCGACTGTGAGAATTTGAGGGAAACTGCTTGAAAAATGAGGGTTTTGGAGCTTTTAGGTAAATTGCTCAATCGACCTATAATTTGGACTTATGGCGCTACCTCCAAAAGACAAGCCGACGCTGAATCAGCGACCAACTCGTCCACTCGACAGACGTCCTCGGCAAACTCGAGTAGACCCCGGCATGCACCGAAAGTCTTCCAGTAATCCACTTGTTAAAGCATTACTAATTATTGGGGTGGTTTTTGCTTTGGTGGTTACGCTCCTGATGGGTTACGCATTTTTGGTGGCGAAGCCAAATTTGCCAAAAATCTCCGCCTTAACCGACTACAACCCAAAAACCCCTTTACGTATTTATACGGCCGACAAAGTATTGATCGGTGAGTTTGGTGAAGAGCGTCGCAAAGTCATTCCCCTTGATGAGATCCCATTAAGTATGCGTAATGCAGTATTGGCAATTGAGGATGATCGTTTTTATTCCCATGGCGGCGTCGACTACGTTGGTATTTTGCGTGCCGCCGCCACCAATCTGCGTGGCCACCTCTCCCAGGGCGCCTCTACGATCACTATGCAGGTTGCCCGAAATTTTTTCTTAAGCAATGAAAAAACCTTTAGTCGCAAAATCTACGAGGTATTACTTGCCTGGGAAATTGAATCCCAACTCACTAAAGACAAGATTCTTGAGATTTACATGAATCAGATTTTCTTGGGTCAGAGAGCATATGGCTTTTCGAGTGCCGCTCAAATCTATTTTGGCAAGGAGCTAAAGGACATCACGATTGCTGAGTCTGCCATGTTGGCAGGATTGCCAAAGGCGCCTTCAGCATACAATCCTGTGTCTAATTTCCGTCGCGCCAAGATTCGCCAAGAGTATATTTTGCAGCGCATGCGTGATCTGGGTTACATCACGCCTGAGCAATATCAAAGCGCTATGGTTGAAGAGTTACGCATCCGTGGCCTTGGGAATGAATTTGCTGTGCGAGCAGATTTCCCTGCCGAGATGGTTCGCCAACTTCTTTTTGCTCAATATGGCGAAGCAATTTACTCTCAAGGGATTGATGTCTACACAACCATCATCAAGGCAGATCAAGATGCGGCCTATAAGGCGGTTCGTCGCGGCATTTTTGAATACGACTTACGCCATGCTTATCGCGGCCCCGAAGGATTTATTGACTTGCCTGAAGATCCAGTCAAACGTCAGCGCGCGATTGACGAAGCATTGTTAGCTTATCCCCAGTTAGATGATTTGCAGTCTGGTGTGGTGCTTGATATCAAGCCTAAAGAGATGCAGGTCATGATTGCCACGGGCGATACCATCACCCTCAAAGGGGAGGGCATGAAACTGGCAACGGCCTCTTTAACGGACAGCACGCAACCTAAAAAACGTTTACGCCCAGGTGCTGTTGTGAGATTGCTTTCTGATGGTGGCGTTTGGAAACTCGCACAGTTGCCACAAGTTGAAGCTGCTTTTGTTTCGATGAATCCCGAAACGGGTGCGATTCTCTCCTTAGTTGGTGGGTTTGATTTCCGCCGCAATCAATTCAATCACGTAACGCAGGCATTGCGTCAGCCAGGCTCATCCTTTAAGCCGTTCATTTATGCCGCAGCCATTGAAAAAGGTTTCTCCCCAAGCACTATGGTTAACGATGCGCCTTTATCAATCGGCAGCATGGAAACTGGTAGTCAGGCATGGGAGCCAAAAAACTACGATGGCAAATATGACGGCATGATGCGATTGCGCAACGCCTTAGCTAAATCCAAAAACTTAGTTTCAGTACGCATTATTCGTGCAATCGGACCTTCTTATGCGCAGGAATATATTCAGCGTTTTGGTTTTGAGCCTGAAAAACATCCTCCTTATTTGACGATGGCTTTAGGCGCTGGCTCTGTCACTCCTTTGCAAATGGCATCTGCCTACAGCGTATTTGCTAATGGCGGCTATCGCGTAGATCCATTCTTAATTGACAAAATGGTCGATTCCAAAGGGACGGTTTTGTTTGAGGCTAAGCCAACTCAAGCGGGTCAAGATGCCACACGAGTATTGGATGCGCGCACGGCGTTTGTCATGGATAGCATGCTGCAGGAAGTGACTAAGTCTGGTACTGCCGCGTCTGCCCGTGGCAAGCTTGGTCGAAGCGATATCGCCGGTAAAACGGGTACTACCAATGACTCCCACGATGCGTGGTTTGCTGGCTATAACCCTAAAGTGGTTGCGATTGCTTGGATTGGTTTTGATAAGCCCGCGAGCTTGGGTGATCGTGAAACTGGTGGCGGACTCGCTCTGCCAATGTGGATTTCTTATATGGCTACTGCGCTCAAAGATAGTCCACAAATTAATCGCGAAGTGCCAAGTGGCGTAACACAAGTGGATGGCGATTGGTTCATTCCGGAATTCTCAAATAACGGTGGTATACGCGAACTTCAGTAGTTCGTTTTCAAAATGGCTCGGCAAGCACGCACAGTAATACCTGGTCAAGCGATGCATGTGATGGTTCGCGGCAACAATCGAGAAATGCTTTTCTTTAGCAATGATGATCGTCGTATTTATTTGGAGTGGCTCCGAGATGCAGCAAGGCAGTTTGGCTGTGCAGTGCATGCATTCGCATTGATGCCCAACCATGTTCATCTATTAATGACTCCTCAAAATGAGGATTCGCTTGCCAAAACGATGCAATCATTAGGGCGCCGTTATGCCCAATACTTCAATAAGCAACACCACCGATCTGGAACCATTTGGGAGGGGCGCTATCGGTCATCTTTGATTGATCCGGAATATTTCCTGCGCTGTCAGCGGTATATTGAACTCAATCCTGTAAGGGCTGGATTTGAATCTAGCCCTCAGGATTCGGGATGGACAAGCTTTTCAAGTCATATTGGCGGGAACTCTGAGCCATGGTTGGTAGACCATCAAAATTTCTGGAAATTGGGCAATACGCCATTCGAGAGGCAAATGGCCTGGGCCAGTTTTGCAAAAGAAGGTGCGCCTCACTGGGAAGATAAGCAAATCACCGAATCCTT
>CANBYN010000197.1 GCA_947373615.1 Burkholderiaceae bacterium
TTAAAAGCCGCCTTTGATGTCCTTAATATTGAATGATTGAATATCCTGGCGCAATGGCTGCTTTGAGTAATTCTGGATCTGGCGTAATGCCAACACCGGTAGCATTTAACTGGGCTACATCAATGTGGCCCCGTTTTGCTGAGAGTGGATTTTTGCAGATATCAAATTGGAGATATTGGTTGGACATGCTAAATCCCCAAGGCACTGAGCCCATGGCAAATCCAATGGAGGCGGTGGCTGCTGCCGAGAGAGAAGTTTCTGCCACCTTGCAAGCCAAATTCAAATTGAGATTGCTGCGTTTAAGTTCTCCGGCGCAAGCCAAAGCCTCCAAGATGCCACCCGTCTTAATGAGCTTAAGACTAGCCCCATCAAAAGCGTTAGCCAGGGTGAACTCACTAATTTCCGCAAGCCCATGGATCGATTCGTCTAAGCCAATCGGAATGGGTGATTCATTCCTTAAAAGAATAAAGTCTTTAATAGAGCAGTTTGCAGCAATCAACTGCTCAGCAAACGATAAATGCTGTGCTGATTCTGATTGGCAAAAACGAATAGCATCAGGTAGGCTCATGGCGCCATTGGCATCTACTGAAATGATATTGTCAGGCAATGCATCGCACAGCACGCGCACACGATGGAGATCTTCTTCTAAGCTTAATGATCCAACTTTGATCTTCCAATGTGAAAAACCCAATTCGCGATACTGGATTGCATCTGCTTGTTCTTTGTCTAAAGAGCCGCCGAGCATCCGAAGTAGAGGAATGGGAGCAGGGGTCTCGATGTCAGCAAGCCCACTAGTAGATCTTAAGTATTTCCAAAGCGGGACTGAAATTTTTTGCGTGAACAAATCGAGCAAGGCCATACTGAAACAAGATTTAGCAGAACTATTGGCGTACAAAATGCCATCTAAAGATTCTGAAAAACGCGTTGGATCAGACCACTCTAATAGACTGGCCTTTTCAGCAAGGTATTTGATGTTGCCAAGTAGACTATCGAGCGTCTCTCCCGTCATTAAAGGTGCAGTTGACGCTTCCCCCCAGCCTTGCACGCCGCTTGTATCAGTCAAACACAGCAGGACAGTATTGGCAGAGGTAATTTTCTCGCGAGCCATTTTGATGGGCTCAATGAGCGGAATAGATAGAGGATAAATGCTTGCTTGCGCGATTTTCATTGATTCGATTGACGGTATTGATTTAAGAACATAAAAAATATTAGGAAGAACATAGCATGAAAAACATCATATTGGTCTTATCATTTTTGGGCACTTTGTTTTCCATCTTAGCTCAGGCTCAGACTTACCCTAGTCAGCCTATTAAGATCGTTGTGCCATTTGCTGCTGGCGGCCCATCGGATATACTGGCGCGCGATTTTGCTCCCAAACTCGGGGAGAGTCTTGGTCAGCCAATCATTATTGACAATAAACCCGGCGCTGGAGCAAATCTAGCAGCAGAATTTGTGGCGCACTCAAAACCAGATGGCTACACACTATTTCTGATGATGATAGGAACACAAGCGATTAATGAGACTTTGTACAAAAAACTCAATTACAGTGTGACGAAAGACTTTGCTCCGATTTCACTCGTTGCTTCATCATCACTGATCTTTGTTGCCAATCCTTCTGCACCATTTAAAACGATTCCAGAGCTCATCGCTTATGCAAAGGCCAATCCTGGAAAAGTGAACTTTGGATCATCTGGAACAGGCACCCCTTTGCATTTAGGAGGAGAGTTATTTAACGTTCAGGCTGGTACTGATATTTTGCATGTCCCTTACAAAGGCGCAGCCCCAGCCCTAACCGACGTCATGGCGGGGCAAATACAAACAGCCATCGTAGGTACTCCTGCAGCATTGCCCTATATCAAATCGGGCAACCTAGTAGGTTTGGGGGTGACTAGCCTAAAGCGCTCTCCAAACGCACCCAATATTCCAGCGATAGCTGAGACCTTGCCCAAATTTGAAGTAGAGCTTGTATATTCCCTGGTAGCTCCAGCAGGGACTCCACCGGCCATCATTTCCAAATTAAACTCTCAAATACAAAAAATTATGAATAATGCGGAGATGAAGAGCCAATTATCTAGCCAAGGCTTTGAAGTAGTAACCAGTACTCCAAGCCAGCTAAGCGACTACATTAAAGCTGAAGTATTAAAGTGGGGTCCCATTGTCAAGAAATCGGGCGCCACAGCTGAGTAACTATTTTATTTATTGAAAGAACACCCATGATTGAAATTTCTGAAAAACGGTTAATCGGCCCTATTATTCGATTGCACCCCAATGACAATATTGTTGTCGCTCGGGTTGATGTTGGTATTGGTACTGAAGTTCCTAGTGAGCATTTTGTTAGCCGAAGTCAGGTGCCCGCGGGATACAAAATTGCCGCTAAGAAAATCCTCAAGGGTGAGCCTATTCTCAAGTACAACGTGACTGTCGGTTTTGCGAACGTCGATATCGAGCCAGGTACGATGGTTCATAGCCACAATACCGAGTTTCGCGAGTTTGATCGTGACTATGCTTACAGCAGTGAATTTAAACCGACGGTAATGCTCCCCGAAGCAGAGCGCGCCACTTTTCAAGGGTATGTTCGCGCCAATGGTCAGGTAGGTACGCGTAACTTCATCGGAATTTTATCTACTGTCAATTGCTCAGCCACAGTGGTCAATAAAATTGCTGATTGGTTTACGCCTGAGAGATTAAAAGATTTTCCCAATGTCGATGGTGTAGTGGCATTTAGTCACGATATCGGTTGCGGTATGGAAATGAGTGGTGAGCCCATGGAGCTTCTACGACGCACAATGGCGGGTTATGCAAGGCATCCCAACCTTGCGGCAGCGTTGATTGTGGGCTTGGGTTGCGAACGCAATCAACTCAAAGGCCTGATGGATCAAGAAGGACTTGAGGCAGGTAATAATTTACATACTTTCATCATGCAAGAATCGGGCGGCACGCGCAAAACGATTGAAGCGGGTATTGCAGCGATTCAGGCACTCTTACCAGAAGCGAATAAGGTAAAACGGGAAACAGTTTCCGCAAGCCATTTGTGTGTTGGTCTCCAATGCGGCGGCTCGGACGGATTTTCTTCTATTACTGCCAATCCCGCTTTAGGTGCTGCGATTGATATCCTCTCAAAACATGGTGGCACAGGAATTCTTTCTGAAACGCCGGAGATTTATGGAGTTGAGCACACTCTAACGCGGCGCGCAGCCACCAAAGAAATTGGCGAAAGATTAATCAAGCGAATTCGGTGGTGGAAGGATGAGTATTCTGTAGGGCGTGATGTCCAAATTAATGGCAAGGTCAGTCCGGGTAACCAGATTGGTGGTTTGGCTAACATCTTTGAGAAGTCCCTAGGTTCATCGATGAAGGGTGGTACAGGACCCTTAATGGAGGTCTACAAGTATGCAGAACCCGTGAAGGCGAAAGGGTTTGTCTTTATGGATACACCGGGATTTGATCCGGTCTCGGCTACTGGTCAAATTGCTGGTGGTGCAAACTTAATTGCCTTTACTACCGGCCGCGGCTCCATGTTTGGCTCTAAACCAGCACCTTGTATAAAGCTAGCTACGAATACGCCGATGTATCAGAGACTTACAGAAGATATGGATATTAACTGTGGCGCGATATTGGACGGCGAAGTCTCTGTTCAAGAGATGG
>CANBYN010000198.1 GCA_947373615.1 Burkholderiaceae bacterium
TGTTATTTAATTTTGTCGCGCCAAATTGAAAACGGAGTTTACTAAAGGCGTTTTTGGAGCTACTTCTTTTTTTGCTGCCAGTGCTGGGGCTGACTTATCTACTTTGGCACTGTTCACTTTGATTTTCTTGTGGCGCATATCTTGAATCACAAGACCGCGCCCCTCTTGCTGTAGAACCAAATCCTGCAAACTGACAGAACTAAGGTACTCAACCATTTTGGCATTTAGATTGCTCCACAAATCATGCGTCATGCAGTGACCAGGATTTTCTTCATCGGCGTGACAGTTCCCTTTACCACCACATTGGGTCGCATCTAAAGGCTCATCAACTGCCACGATAATATCGGCCACACTCACCTCAGTCGATGGACGCCCTAAGGTATATCCGCCACCGGGACCACGAGTGCTCTCGACAATGTTAAAACGACGTAATTTGCCGAACAACTGCTCAAGATAGGAAAGGGAAATCTTTTGTCTTTGACTAATTCCAGCCAAAGTGACTGGGCCATGCGACTCTCGCAGGGCTAAATCAATCATTGCAGTTACTGCAAAACGACCTTTGGTTGTAAGTCTCATATGTCACCTTGGTAATGGATTGTTATGGACAGCTCACAGTCAGACGGGTAATACCCGACCATTCCACTCAACTTTACCATATGCCCCAGCAATTTGCTCGAGCATTATCCCAAAAACCCTTCTAGACGGCAGAAATTAGCCTACCGAATCCCTAGATCTCGCTCCAAAAGCCATCTCTTTGACCTTAGTGAGCCGATCTCGGGTGCTGGCGGCTTTTTCAAACTCCAAATTCTTAGCTTCAGCGTTCATTTGCTTCTCTAGACGCTTGATTTCAGCTGCTAGGTCTTTCTCTCCCATGTCCTCATAGCGAGCCCGCTCCTGCTCGACCTGCATCTCCTGGCGCTTCTCTTTGACGTCATAGACCCCATCAATGATGTCCTTGATTCGCTTTTGGACGCCCTTAGGCTCAATTCCATGCAGCTTATTGAAGGCAATTTGCTTGGTACGCCGTCTTTCAGTTTCACCCATAGCGCGTTTCATTGAGTCGGTAACCTTATCGGCATACAAAATGGCTTTCCCGCGCACATTTCGCGCTGCACGACCGATCGTCTGAATCAAGCTACGTTCTGAACGCAAAAAGCCCTCTTTATCTGCATCCAAAATGGCAACGAGTGACACTTCCGGAATATCCAAACCTTCGCGCAACAAGTTAATCCCCACCAAGACATCGAAAACGCCTAAACGTAAGTCACGCAAAATTTCCACCCGCTCTACTGTATCGATATCTGAATGAACATAGCGCACCTTCACGCCATTATCAGAAAGATAATCTGTTAGTTGTTCTGCCATCCGTTTAGTCAACACCGTCACCAATACCCGCTCATGCACTTTGACGCGTTCGTGTATTTGACTGAGTAAATCATCTACTTGTGAACTTGCTGGTAATACTTCAATTTCAGGATCAACCAATCCTGTTGGTCTTGCCACTTGCTCAACAACCTGCCCTTGATGTGTCTTCTCATACTCTGCAGGTGTGGCAGAAACAAAAATGGTTTGACGCATCTTAGTTTCGAACTCAGTAAATTTCAGCGGGCGGTTATCCATCGCTGATGGCAAACGAAAACCAAATTCCACCAAAGTATGTTTGCGAGATTTATCGCCGTTATACATAGCATTGAGCTGACCAATTAAGACATGACTCTCATCTAAGAACATCAACGCGTCGTTGGGAAGATAGTCCACGAGTGTAGGCGGCGCCTCGCCTTGTGCAGCGCCTGAGAGGTGGCGAGAGTAGTTCTCAATTCCTTTGCAAAAACCCAACTCATTTAGCATTTCTAAGTCAAAACGCGTGCGCTGTTCTAAGCGCTGCGCCTCAACCAACTTTCCATCTTTAACAAACTCATCTAAGCGAGTCCGTAATTCTTCTTTGATAGTCTCAATCGCTTTGAGAACCGTTTCGCGAGGTGTAACGTAGTGCGAACTTGGATACACCGTAAAGCGTGGAATCTTCTGACGAATCTTTCCGGTCAGTGGATCAAAGAATTGCAAACTCTCCACTACATCATCGAATAACTCCACACGAACGGCTAACTCATTATGTTCAGCTGGGAAAATGTCAATCGTGTCACCACGCACTCGAAACACACCGCGCTTGAAATCGGTTTCATTGCGGTCGTATTGCATCGCAATGAGTCGCATCAAAATATCGCGCTGACTCATCTTGTCACCAGGACGTAGTGTCATCACCATACTGTGATAGTCACCAGGGTTACCAATACCGTAAATTGCCGAAACCGTTGCAACGATGATGACATCACGACGCTCTAACAAACTCTTCGTGGCAGATAAACGCATCTGCTCGATATGCTCATTAATAGAAGAGTCTTTTTCAATAAAAAGATCGCGCTGGGGAACATAGGCCTCAGGTTGGTAGTAGTCGTAGTAGCTCACGAAGTACTCGACGGCATTTTTCGGGAAAAACTCCCTAAATTCACTATAAAGCTGGGCAGCTAGAGTCTTATTGGGGGCAAAAATGATGGCTGGGCGGCCTGTCCTAGCAATGACATTGGCCATCGTGAAGGTCTTTCCCGAGCCTGTAACCCCCAAAAGCGTCTGAAAGGTCAATCCATCCTCAATACCCTCCACTAGGGCATCAATTGCCTGTGGCTGATCTCCAGCTGGGGGGAAAGGCTGATAAAGCAAATAGGGGGAGTCTGGGAAGGTGACAAATTTAGCTGGATCAAGATCGTGGCCTGCCTCACCCAAGGGATCGGCCTGTGGGTTTTTATTTCCTTCTTTTCCTACGGAATTAGATCCAGTTTTGGGTAACTTAGGGGGCATCTCGGCTATCATTTCATCTGTGAGATTTCTTCACAGCGAATTTTGTACAAACAATGATTTTGCCGTTTTTCTTTGGAAATAGTTGATTCTGGACTCAAAAACCGACAATTAAGCTGAAATTAACGTCAATTACGATCTAAACCACCCTAAAACTACCTTTTCGACCACAAATGACCCTGTTTGCCTCAGTTCAATTAGCCCCTAAAGATCCTATTTTTGGGCTCACAGAAGCCTACGTTGCAGATCAACGTCCCGACAAAGTCAATTTAGGTGTTGGCGTGTATTACACGGATGAAGGCAAGGTCCCCCTTTTAAAAGCGGTGATTAAAGCTGAAGAGGCGATCGTGGCAAAGCATTCTCCGCGCAGCTACATCCCGATCGAAGGTCCAAATCCTTACAACAGCGCAGTGCAAAACCTCTTGTTTGGCGCAGACTCTGAATTAATTAAAGATGGTCGCGTTGTGACTGCTGAGTGTCTTGGGGGAACTGGCGCGTTGCGCGTTGGAGCCGACTTTATTAAGCGCCTTAATTTAAATGCTCCCTGCGCAATTAGCAATCCAACTTGGGAAAACCACCGCGGCATTTTTGAATCTGCTGGCTTTGAAGTCGTTGAATACACCTACTTTGACGGAAAAACCCGTGGCGTTGATTTTGATGGAATGGTCAAGTCTTTGGAGTCATTCCCAAAGAACACCACGGTGCTCTTGCATGCATGTTGTCACAACCCAACGGGCGCAGATATTACTGAAACACAATGGCATCAGGTGATTGAGATCTGCAAG
>CANBYN010000199.1 GCA_947373615.1 Burkholderiaceae bacterium
TTTTTGGCACTGAGTAAAACGTTAAGTTCGTGACCTTGAGTGTCGATTTTAATTACCTTTATCTGTAGCTCGCTATTGAATATAGAGTCCAAAGATTTACATTCAACTTGAATGACATCGTAGTCTTCAATATCGTAATTAAGAGTAAATGACGAAATGCCAAGATTGTTGCCGCTCTTTTGGGCATAAAAAGGCAAAAACGGATCGCTATGGTTTGTAATGGCAATGTTATAAGCTTCAATGTTCGACAGTTTGTTAAAGCTTATATTGTTTTTTAGATCCTTAAAAATAATGGGGTGTGGTTCAAATAAAAAGAATCTTGCTTCAGTAAAATGCTTTGCCAAAGGGATTGATGTCGCCCCAATATTGGCACCTACATCAATGACTGCGGCATTTGGAACATTCAGGTAGCTGGCTATTAGCTCGGCAATATGAGGCTCCCAAATTCCATCTACAAAAACAAATGACTCGATAAGATTTTGAGGTCGAATGTTTAATAAAAATGGTGTTTCTCGAAAGCTGCCTTTGACAATGCCTTTTTCAAAAGAAATTGATTGAAGATTAGGGTGATTAGAATAAAGCCTAGAAAAGTAGTGTTTATCTTCGAGAATGGGGTCAATACGCGAGGGATGGCGAAATTTCCAAATGCTTTCTCTAATTCTCACCAAAATTGGGAAAGTTTTTAGATACAGTTTTATATTTGACTTAGTAAATGCCATTCTTGCCATATTTTTTTCCTAGCTTTTTGGTGCTTAATTCTACTGTAGCAGGCGTGTTTAGGCTGTGAAACAAGCTGCGCAAAAAATCCCTGAAGAACCGATTTGGGTGAAGAACGAGAGTGATATCGGCCTATGTTGATTTCTTATTTTTCGAGTTTTGGAACCAAAGCCAAGAGCTATTGCAAATATCAGTTAAATTTCTTTTGGTCTGCCATCCCAGAATCTTAGCGGCTTTATCTGCTTTTGCATAATATTCGGGTAGATCGCCTGGGCGACGCGCAACCACTTGGTATGGAATTTTATTGCCGCTGATGTTCTCAAAGCAGTGCAGTAGCTCTAGGACGCTAACACTATTACCACTTCCAAGATTAAAGGTGTGGCAACCTAGATTGCCTTTAAGCCATGTCAGCGCCGCTAAGTGACCTTCCGCCAGGTCCATTACATGGATGTAATCCCGCTTTCCAGTGCCATCCGGCGTATCGTAATCATCGCCAAAAATATTCAACATCGGTAGCCTTCCATCAACCACTTGTCCAATGACGGGCATCAGATTATTGGGGATGCCATTGGGATCCTCTCCAATCAGGCCTGATTCATGTGCGCCCACCGGATTAAAGTAGCGCAATCGAGCAATTGACCAGGTATTGTCGCTGTTAGCTAAATCTAACAACATTTCCTCTATTTGCAGTTTATTGCGGCCATAGGGATTGGTAGGTGAGGTGGGATGTTCTTCATCATAGGGAAGATAAATAGGATCTCCATATACAGTAGCGCTGCTGCTAAATACTAGAGTGCGAATGTTAGCGGCTTGCATGGCCTGAATGAGACTAATGCTGCCTTGAACATTATTTGCATAGTACTCAATCGGTTTCTGAGTGGATTCTCCTACAGCCTTAAGACCAGCTAGGTGGATTACCGCATCTATTTTTTCATTGATGAGAACTTCGGTTAACTTTTTAGTATCGCGAATATCTCCTTGTGTGAAGCCCACTTCTTTTGAAGTAATTTTTTTGATGCGATCTAAGGTATCAATATTGCTATTGCACAGATTGTCATAAATATGAAGTTGGTGACCCATATTTAAAAGCAGTGTGGCGGTATGACTGCCAATGTAGCCCATTCCGCCTGTGAGTAGTATGTTCATTTTTGCCTCAATTAGTATGTACTAGTGTATTGGCAATTGGGTTGGACAATAGTATTTTTTCGGCTCCTACCTGCCATTAAGAATTACCAATGGAAAAACAAAACTGGTTTCTAAAGCCCTTAATCGCACCAGAAGATGGCGATACAAAATAGACAAACGTACTTCAAGAGTGTCGTCTTTTCATAAACCTTAGTCCCTTTGTAGTGATCTCCCTGATGGAATGAGCAGTAGTTCTCAGGGCCCCATAAAAAGGAGGCTCATTGCGCCGAGATATTGAATCGTGTTTTGACTATATTTAGTTAATTTAAATCTATCGTTGCTATAGGCGGGCATTTTTTGGCTATCAGAACTTGCCACTTGAGGGGCCAAACTTACATCCATCTAAGGTATTAATGCACATAAAAACTGTAAAAAAGTCCGATTTCCGCTATTTTTTATAGAGTGAAATTAGTGCCCCTTAACTTTTGTAAGCTACTGTTTCTAAAGAATTTAATATGAATCTTTAAAAATGAATCCGCGATCTCCCTTGTTTATAGATCAAAAAGTTATGGAAATCACATTCATTATTCTTGACTTCATATAAGAAGCTTCTTACGATGACCCATGTTTTTAAATTATTGCGATGCAACATAAAGCTGGTAGTTTAGTTTTAGGAGCCTCGCAAAAACTGAATGAGTAAATGTTTATCTAACAATTTAAGCGAACTGCTAAGCTCCCAACCAACGCTGTTGGAGGCTCAAGATCTGCTTGCGCATGCCATGGCTCCGGTGTATCGGGTTATCAATGGCCTACTGGTAGTTACGGTATTTATGGTGGTGGGCCTTTGGCTTTCTGGTAACGGTACGAATGCCGGCGCCTTTGATCTGGCTCGTATCCTAGTTCCCGATGAAGCGCGTCACATGGTTTGGAACAATGGTTTTGGCATGCTTAATCAATACAGGGAGTCGAGTGCATCCGCTCAAACTGTCGATAATGGGATTGCGGCGGTAGTTTTCAGTAAGCCGCAGGCTTCTGCCGCAACGCTCTTTCCAAGTGTGAAGCAGCAAACGATCGCTTTGTTGATGCCATCAGTAGCGCAGGTGCAAGTGAAATCGATTTCACACTTAGCCGACCGTATTCCAGCGTCTAAGATCGATCCCCAGGCCTTAGATGGCAATTTGATGGGCTCCATTCAGAATCAACGTGCAGTAGCTGACTTTTTTGAAAAGAAGTACGGCTTAGACCGCAATAAAATTGAAGAATATGTTTCTAACGCCATCTTGATTGCTAAAGAGGTCAATATTGATCCTGTACTGTTACTAGCAGTGATTTCTGTGGAATCAAATTTCAATCCGAATACGAAAAGCCATGCTGGTGCTGAAGGTTTAATGCAAGTGATGACTTCAGTGCATCGCGATAAATATGCGATTTTCGGCGGCACTTCTGAAGCGACTAAGCCCGAAGTCAATATCCGCGTTGGCGCCTATATCTTGAAATACCTCATTGCTTCAGCTGGCTCACTACGTAATGGCTTAAAATTCTACGTAGGCGCTGCAAATGCTGAGGATGATGGTGGCTACGCCGATAAAGTCATGGCCGAAAGAAATCGCCTCATAGGTTTATGCCAAACTCGCTCTATCAATCGCTTAACTTTGAACGGCAAAGATTTGCGCTCGTAATCTTTATAGCCTCTAAAGCAAAGGCCACCTTTGAACTGACCCCCAAAAGTTGGACGCTCAATCCAACTCAAAAGGGTCACTCTCATGTCCAAATACA
>CANBYN010000200.1 GCA_947373615.1 Burkholderiaceae bacterium
CAGACGATAGAGTCCTTCACTGCAGCAGCTACTGCAGAGATTGCCTGAAAATCCCCTTCTGAGCTCGCAGCAAATCCCGCTTCAATCACGTCTACCTTTAAGCGCTCAAGCTGACGTGCAATACGAACCTTTTCGTCCTTAGTCATCGAAGCACCAGGGGACTGCTCACCATCACGCAAGGTGGTATCAAAAATGATTACTTTATCGCTCATCACTACTCTCCGGTTTTAAATACTGAATCAAGTTGCAGCATTATTGCTATCTCAAAAACAAAAACCCCAGCAATTAGCTGGGGCCGGTAAATGGAAGTTAATGAATTCTATTTAATCTCATCAACCTAGACCTTACCCGCCCCAAGCTTTAGGCTTAGTGCTAGTAGAAGGAGGCCAGTTAAAAGTGAGAAATTCATCAACATAGAATAAATATACCCGAAAAATCCCGAATTAGCTAAAACGCTTTCCCCTGAAGTGCTCCCAAGCCCAAAATACATAACCTGAGATTGAATACACCACAAACAAACCAAAAAGCGTTAATGGTGGATTGGATGAAATAAGCACAAAAGTAAGAATCATCAAAACCATCACGCCAAAAGGAACGCGATAGCGAACATCCAAGGCTTTTCCGCTATAGAAACGGGCATTGGAAACCATAGTCAAGCCAGCATAGACTGCAATAAAGAAGGTAACCCAAGGAATTGCCGTATCACGCACTGGAAGTTTATTGTCGTCAGCCAGCCATATAAATCCAGCCATCAAGGCTCCCGCAGCTGGACTTGGCAAACCTTGAAAGAATTTTTTATCGACTACACCCGTATTGACGTTGAAACGGGCCAAGCGTAAAGCGGCTCCCGCGCAATAGGTAAAAGCAGCCAACCACCCCCATTTGCCTAAATCTTTAAGCGCCCATTCATAAGCTACTAAAGCTGGAGCCACCCCAAAGGAAACCATATCAGCCAATGAGTCATACTGCTCACCAAATGCGCTTTGAGTATTGGTCATACGAGCAATTCGGCCATCCATTCCATCTAGCACCATAGAAGCAAAGATCGCAATAGCTGCAACCTCGAACTGGTGGTTCATTGCGTTGACGATCGCATAGAAACCACAAAATAATGCCGCAGTTGTAAATGCATTCGGTAATAGGTAGATGCCTTTGCTACGCAGGCGAGGTTTTTGTGGGTGAAGCTCTTCTACTTCGTAATCAACACCATCACCAAGCTCTTCAGCCCATTCATCTTGTGTGCGATCAACACGATGACGAGCTAAGCGGTTGCGATCTAAACGGCCACGACGGCGAAATGTAGTCAAAGAATATTCCAGTGATAAGTAGCTCTAATCAATCCAATCCCGGCAAACGCGCCAAGGCTGTGTTTGTTGCAAATACTTTATCGCCAACAGAAACCAAAGGTTCTGCAGTTAAGGGCAAATACACATCTACGCGTGAGCCAAAACGAATAAAGCCGTAGCGCTCACCAGCCTTAAGGCGATCACCTACATGGATATAACAAAGAATACGACGAGCTATCAAGCCTGCAACTTGCACCAAGGTAATAGTCTGACCATTTGCGTCAATTACCACGGCATTACGCTCATTCTCAGTCGAAGCTTTATCTAGGTCTGCATTAACAAACTTACCAGGAAAATATTGCACTTCCTTCACTAGGCCATTAACAGCGCTACGATTTGAATGGACATTAAAGACATTCATAAAGACGCTGATTTTAAGCGCTTCACGATCAGCATAAGGGTCATTTGCAATTTCAACAACAACAATACGGCCATCAGCTGGAGATAAGACGAGATCACGACCCATAGCAGCAATACGCTGCGGGTCACGAAAAAACTGCAGAACAAAGAAAAAGATAATCCAAAGCGGCCAAGACCATGCAATGCCACCAAGATAGTGAACCAGCAAAGTCAGGGCCCCCACTAGCGCTAAATACGGCCATCCTTCTTTCGCAATAATGGGGTGTGGATACATCATCTTTATTCTGAGCCTTTTTATTAAAACTATGACTTTTTTACTTAGTTCTTAGTCTGATCAACCAACTTGTTTTTAGCAATCCAAGGCATCATGGCGCGCAACTTAGCGCCTACAACTTCAATGTCGTGTTCAGCGTTCAAACGACGGCGAGAAATTAATGTTGGAGCACCAGCCTTGTTTTCTAAGATGAAGCTTTTCGCATATTCACCAGTCTGAATATCCTTCAAACATTGACGCATTGCGTTCTTAGTATCTTCAGTTACAACGCGTGGACCAGTTACATATTCACCATATTCTGCATTGTTTGAGATTGAGTAATTCATATTGGCAATACCGCCTTCATAGATCAAGTCAACAATCAACTTGAGCTCATGCAAGCACTCAAAATAAGCCATTTCAGGAGCGTATCCAGCTTCCACCAAAGTTTCAAAACCAGCTTTGATTAATTCAACTGCGCCACCACAAAGAACTGCCTGTTCACCAAACAAGTCGGTTTCAGTTTCTTCGCGGAAATTAGTTTCGATGATGCCAGCACGACCGCCGCCGTTAGCAGTTGCATAAGACAAAGCAACATCACGTGCAGAGCCTGACTTATCTTGATATACAGCGATCAAATGGGGTACGCCGCCGCCTTGTGCGTAAGTGCCACGAACTGTGTGCCCAGGCGCCTTAGGAGCAATCATGATGACATCTAAGTCAGCACGTGGCTGCACTTGACCATAATGAACGTTAAAGCCGTGAGCAAAAGCAAGGGCTGCGCCTTGCTTAATATTGCCATGCACTTCTTTGTTGTAAACGTCAGCAATTTGCTCATCTGGCAAGAGCATCATGACTACATCAGCATCCTTAACTGCTTCAGCAACTTCTTTCACGGTCAAGCCAGCATTTACTGCCTTGCTCCAGGAAGCGCCATCTTTACGCAAACCAACAGTAACGTTAACGCCAGAGTCTTTGAGGTTCAAAGCGTGTGCGTGACCTTGTGAACCATAACCAATGATGGTAACTTTCTTGCCCTTAATAAGGGATAAATCAGCGTCTTTATCGTAAAAAACTTTCATGCTCTTTCCTTGTATTGAAAATGTAATTGATGCAGTAATCAGTTAAAAAATTAAACTTTAAGAATGCGTTCCCCACGCCCAATTCCAGAGCCACCCGAGCGGACAGTTTCTAAAATTGATGCGCGATCGATTGAATCGATAAAGGCATCCAATTTGGCACCATCGCCAGTTAACTCGATGGTGTAACTCTTATCAGTCACATCAATGATGCGACCGCGGAAGATATCGGTAGTCCGCTTAAGTTCTTCGCGTTCTTTGCCAACAGCACGAACTTTGATCATCATGAGTTCGCGCTCGATATGAGGACCCTCACTCAAATCAAACACCTTAACGACCTCAACTAAGCGATTTAAGTGTTTGGTGATCTGCTCAATGACATCATCAGAACCAAACGTTACGATAGTCATGCGTGATAGAGATGGATCCTCAGTAGGCGCCACACTTAAGGTATCAATGTTATAACCACGCGCAGAAAAAAGGCCAACTACCCGCGATAATGCACCTGGTTCATTCTCAATTAATACAGAAATAATGTGTCGCATTACAGATCCTCACTACCCAAAAGCATTTCAGT
>CANBYN010000201.1 GCA_947373615.1 Burkholderiaceae bacterium
GAACGGGTGTATTTTGACTTGCTGATAAAAAAGTAAAAAATCCAACAGTAGCCAAGCCAAGCAGAATAATGCCTAGCTGGCGATCGAGCCCAGCAAATATACCAAAAAAAATAATCTTAACTTTTTTTAAGGGGCTCTTTTCCATTCAGGAATCTCCTTAGGCCATTTGCCCTCTATGTAGTAGTCCAATGCTTTACGTGCGATTGGTGCTGCGTACTGTGCACCAAATCCCGCGTTCTCCACCACCATCGCAATCACAATGGTTGGTTTTTCTGCAGGAGCAAAAGCAATGTATAGAGCATGGTCCCGCAAAAACTCAGCTGTTGCACCATTCTTGTAATCCTTGGAATTCAAACTAAAGACTTGTGCAGTGCCAGTCTTTCCGCCTACCTGATAACTCGTACCCTTAAATGCTGCTGCAGAGGTGCCCGTATTATTAACTTCGACCATTGCCTTTTTAATGACTTCGATATTTTCTTGGTTAAGGTCAATGCGATAACTTTCTTTTGGGGTAGTAAGCACTTTATTTCGAGTAAACGGATCTTCAATTGCTTTTACTAAGTGAGGCTTCATTACGATGCCATTATTCGCAACGTTTGCCATTGCATGAGCCAATTGTAAAATAGTAAATGCGTTATAGCCTTGGCCGATGCCTAAAGAGATAGTTTCACCTTCGTACCATTTTTGTTGCTCGGACTTCTTGAAGGTATTTTTCTTCCACTCGGTAGATGGTAAAACACCCCGTGCTTCGCCTTGTAAATCAATGCCCGTAATTTGACCAAAGCCTAGCGGCTTCATAAAGTCATGAATCATGTTTACACCCATGTCGCGTGCAAGCATGTAGTAATAAGTGTCACAAGATTCTACAATCGACTTTTGCATATCAACGATACCGTGACCACCCTTTTTGTCATCGCGGAAAGTGTGATTGCCAAAATCGAAATAACCTGGATCAGAAATCGTTTGTGATGGCGTGCGTTTTTTATTTTCTAAAGCAGCTAAAGCCATAAAGGGCTTGTAGGTTGATCCGGGTGGATAGATGCCTTTTAGAGGCCGGTTATAAAGTGGTTTCTGTGGGGAATCATTTAACTCTTTCCAAGTAACAGAATCAATTCCTTCAACAAAATCATTTGGATTGAAATTAGGCTTTGATACAAAAGCAAGTACATCACCCGTTTCTGGTTCAATTGCTACGAATGCTCCGCGGAAGTTGCCATAGAGCTGTTCAACTAAATATTGCAACTTAATGTCTACCGAAAGAACGATATTCCTGCCGGGCACCGATGGTGAGCTTGAAAGAGTTCTGACTGGTTTTCCACCAGCAGTAATTTCTACTTGATCATAACCTGGCACGCCACGCAACACAGTTTCATAGCTTTGCTCTAAACCAATTTTTCCAACATACTGAATGCCCGGCAGAAATGAGGCTTGAAGAGCATCCTGATCATCTGGTTTTGCGCCTTCAATTTCGGCATGCATGCGCTCTTTGTCTTTTTGGGAAACACGGCCAATGTATCCAATCAAATGGGAGGCTAATTCGTTGTAGGGGTACTCTCGAAAGCTTCTGGCATGGATTTCCACCCCAGGAAAACGGTAGCGATTAGCCATAAAACGCGCAGTTTCGGTTTCATTGAGCATGGAGCGCAGAGGAAAAGTGCCCATATTGCGGGAATCTTCGAGTGAGCGCTTAAAGTTGCGCCGATCTTTGGGAGAGATATCGATAATTTCTGATAGTTCATTAATGAGCTGATCAACATTTCCTTTTATTTCTTCGGCATTCACATCTAAGGTGAGAGCAGAATAATTCCTGCCGATGACAATTCCATTGCGATCAATTAAAAGACCACGATTGGCTGGGGCGGGAACTAAAGCAATCCGATTGCTCTCTGCCAGTAAAGCGTATTTGCTATGACTAACTAGCTGGAGCCATACAAGGCGAGTAATGAGTAATAGAAAGCAAAAGGTGACAAACAAAGTCGCAATATGAATGCGCTCTTGGAATGAATCGAGATCGGATTTTTTAAAAGAAACCATGCAGCTTCTTAGAGCGGTCGATTGTGGTCAACATCAATGGGCCGGCGTTGCGGAGCAAGCAATATGCGCGTTGCAAGCGGCCAAAGCATTACCTCAATAAATGCTTGAATGACACCCGTTAAGGCCCACCAATATAGTTCCCCGCTAAGTGCCCAATGTACTAATACTGGAAATACTGATACCAATAAAAATATAGGTAGCAAATGTATAGCTTGAGAAAAGACAGTCAAGGCAATGATTCGCCTATGCCAAGAAATGGCCAAATAGGCGACCAATGAATAGATGAAGGCATGAAGCCCTAAAAGATCAGAGTTATGTACATCCATCATCAGCCCAAGAGTGAAGGCCCAGATTACGTTGACATGGCGATGTTGGTGAATATTCCAAAAAATAATACAGAGAATTAGCCAGTCAGGCGCCCAGTTGTAATTACCAATTGGCAACAGGTTTAATAGTAATGCGCAAAATAAACTGAAATAAATAAAAGCTGGATTTACTGGGCGAAGAATGTAGCCGCTTTGGAAATCAATCATTGCATTCCTCGCGCGCGAGTTTGGCGACGACCCGGTGTGTTGGTTAAAGGTGCGCCAGAGGCTGATTTATTGTTAACGGTGGCGGCCTTGGCATCAAATTGCGGATCATACAAAAGAGCTAAGGCCTGGCGGTAGCGATTCACTGCTGCTACGGGTACACAAAATACGTTAGATGAATTCTTATCTGCGTTGCGCTCAATTTTGCTGATGACGGCCACTGCAAAGCCTGGGGGATAGACGCCATCAATCCCAGAGGTTAGTAAAATATCGCCAACCTCAAGATCACTGGCAACCGGTAAGTAGCGTAATTCTAGCGGATTGCCTCGCCCAGACCCAAAAACAGCAGCACGCAAACCATTTCGAGCAATTTGTACGGGAACCGCAAAGTCACGGTCTTCTAGCAATGACACTTCGGCAGAGTGCTCATATAAACGTACCACTTGACCCAAAATGCCAGAGTCGTTGGCAATCGGGTTGCCGAGCTTGAGTCCGTCGTTGCTGCCGCGATTAATCACAATACGCTGAGAGATTGGATTGGGTGGGTTGAACAGAATCTCAACTGGCAATGTTTTGAATGGCACTTGTTTTTGCAGTGCCATGAGCTCGCGCAAATTTTGGTTTTCTACCATCAAAAATTCTGACTGATTGGCTAGTAGAGAAAGTTCTGCTTGGCGAACTTTCATACTTTGATTTTCTTGATCAAGTGTAGAGCGTAACGTGAAATAATCTGATGTTGTTTCTAAGGCATTGCGCGGCGCCATCATGGCATATTCAAGCGGACGTAAAATCCAATTCACATTATTGCGAATAGGATCGAGTGCTTTGAAACGAAAATCTATCAGCATCAGTGAGAGGCTGATAGACAGACAGAAAATCAGTTTAATTAAGGCTGGTATGCCCTGTCTGAAAAGTGGTGGAGCGCTATGTTGCAATTCCCAGATCGACGTGTATATCGCTTATTCGTGCGAGAACACTCCGCCTAACTTATCCATACGCTCAAGAGCTATACCGCAGCCACG
>CANBYN010000202.1 GCA_947373615.1 Burkholderiaceae bacterium
CCCGCCTTATTCTCAACAACTACAGGTTCACCTAAAACGGCCCCCAACTCATTTGAGAATGATCTGGCCAAAGCATCTTGAACGCTGCCTGGCGAAAATGGAACGATGATCTTGATTGGCTTTGTTGGCCATGGATCTGCAGCCAACACCAGGGAATGCATACACGCTAGGAATAAACCTAGTAAAAAGGTCGCTATAGTGCGAACTCTCCAAGTGTTGCTGGTATTCATCAAATCCCCAAGGGTGAAATAAATTACCAAAATGATACGGCAATCCGAGGTGCTTTCATTTAAAGGCGATAATGAGTTATGGCTCTACGCGCAACTATTCACAAAGCTGACCTTCATGTCGCAGATTCAGACCGCCATTACTACGGCAGTCATTCTTTAACCATTGCCAAGCATCCCTCAGAAACTGACGAGCGGATGATGGTCAGAATCATCGCCTTTGCATTGCAAGCCACTGAAGCCCTTGTCTTAACCAAGGGCTTGAGCGATACCGATGAGCCCGATTTATGGATCAAGGATTTGACAGATGCGATTAAGTTATGGATCGAAATTGGTCAACCTGATGAGCGTCGCATCCTAAAAGCCTGCGGTAGATCAGACCAAGTGATTGTGTACTGCTATGGCGGTCACACCAGCAAAATTTGGTGGGATGGTATCGCCAATAAACTAAACCGCGCTCGTAACCTGCAAGTGGTTTCTATTCCCACAGAACAGACCAATGAGCTCAATAAGCTCGTTGAACGCAGCATGGTGATTCACGTCAATATTCAAGATGGTGAAGTTTATGTTTCATCTGATAAAGGCCAGGTTACTATCACTCCAGAAATTTGGCGCTCCAACGTAAATTAAATCAAGATTCACTCAATCAAATGAAGTCTGTTGTTTTTGATACCAATGCATTACTGGATATTTTTGTATTTAATGATTTCAGAACAATTCATCTTAAGCAAAAATTAATAGATGGTGAGCTTAATGCCTTAGCTAGCCCAAAAACTGTAGAAGAGTTTGCCGATGTCATCAGTCGCCCGCTCTTCAGCCTCGAGCAACCTATCCAAGAAAATATCCTGAAACACTGGCGCAGCTTGGCAAAAGTGTTAGCCGATGAAACTCTGATCAATGCCCCATGGCAATGCCAAGACCCAGATGATCAAGTCTTTTTAAACCTTGCCTATACAGCTAAGCCTTGTTTATTAATCAGCAAAGACAATAAAATCCTCAAGCTCGCCAATAAGGCCGCCAAGGAAAGCGTGCTTATCACTTCTTATTACAACGCAATTGCTGAGTAAGCGGATTAAAGGCTTTGCGCAGCCTTTGCTGCAATCTCGAATGATTTGAGGCGAGCTTGATGATCAAAGATCTGACCAGTAAATAAAATTTCATTTGCGCCGGTGCGATCTAACCAAGAGCGCATTCCTTTTTGAATCGTTTCTAAGGAGCCCACCAAAGAACACTGCAGAGTGTGTGCTGCAGCTGCTTGCTCATGGGGCTCACAAAACTCATCCATATCAACAATTGGAGGCGGTAGTTGTCCTCTGGTATTGCGACGCATCCTCACCACATTTTGTTGAAGCGTAGTGAATAGATATCGCGCCTCTTCGTCTGTATCGGCAGCCACTACATTCATCACAAATGCAGAATAAGGCTTTGCTTGCTGGGCAGATGGTTTAAAGAGTTCGCGATAAATCGACATTGCTTCCAATAGCTGATCTGGCGCAAAGTGTGAGGCAAATGCATAAGGCAAACCAAAGTGCGCAGCTAATTGAGCTCCATAAAGACTTGAACCCAAAATCCAAATAGGCACATTGGTATTAGCTCCTGGAATCGCTTTAACCGACTGCCCCTCTTGAATAGGTCCAAAATAATGCTGCAGTTCGCGCACGTCCTGAGGAAAGCGATCATCACTGCCCAATAAATCACGCCGTAGTGCCCGAGCAGTCATTTGATCGGTTCCAGGCGCTCTCCCCAAACCCAACTCAATTCGACCTGGGTACAAAGACTCTAAGGTGCCAAATTGCTCAGCTATCACGAGGGGAGCATGGTTAGGCAGCATTACTCCTCCAGAACCCACCTGAATACGAGACGTACCGCCAGCAATATAGCCAACGAGGACTGCAGTGGCCGAACTTGCGTTACCCGTCATATTGTGGTGTTCTGCTACCCAATATCGGGTGTAACCCCATTTTTCAGCATGTTGCGCCACTTCCAAAGAGTTACGGAGTGCATCAGCAGCAGTAAAGCCCTGAGGTATAGGAGATATATCTAGAATGGAGTAAGGGATGGAATTGACCATCACCTGATCATACTGAGAAAGTGTATCGTTGACATGAGCAAACCTGAGATGACATCCCCAGACGAAGGGCTATTTAAGCCAGGCAGTAAGCTAAGACACATTAAGTCGGGTGGATTTTATAGGGTGGTTTTTTTAGCGAATATTGAATCTACCCTAGAGTCAGCTTATGTGTACGAATCCTTGCAATCTGAAAGCTTTTGGATCAGACCTCAAGCTGAGATGGAAGATGGTCGCTTTGTACTCATCTCAGAACAAGAAAGGCACTTGAAAATGACCGAAGATCGCATTATCAATTTAGAAATCAAACTAAGCTTTACTGAAGATTTGATTGAAAAACTTAATGAAACTATTTACAAACAACAGCAACAGATTGAATTCTTGTACCGAGAACTTAAAGCTATCAAGGAACAAGCCAGCAGCAGTGGCGGCGGGGGTAGCAGTTTGCTAGATGAAGTCCCACCACATTACTAAGTTACTGATAAGCTATTGCTAAGATAGCATTGAATTACTACTCTCAATCAATCACATCAAAGGAATCGAATCATGGGTAACTTAACGCTTTTTTTAGTCCAATGGGGCTTAACCTCCCTTTCCCTTTGGGTGGCTAGTTATATTTTTAGCGGCCTACGATTTGCAGATAGCGGCTCACTTCTGATTGCGGCTCTTGTTCTAGGTTTTGCCAACGCAATTGTGAAACCGCTTTTAATTCTACTTACCTTGCCCCTCACGGTCGTGACGATGGGCTTATTTTTACTGGTGATTAATGCTCTCGTACTAATGCTGGTATCAGCAGTAGTTAGCGGATTCACGATCTCTAGCTTTTGGACGGCACTCTTTGCCAGCATCTTTATTTCCTTGTTCAGTCTATTTGTTAGCGGACTAGTGTTTTAAGGAAAATTTGCCAAGCTTATTTTGACCCAGGATAAATCTCCGACCAAGAATGTAGCGCTGTTTTGCAGGGCTGCGTCTTGGTTAACATGGATTTAGCATTCTCAGCAGCAATACTGACCCCGCCAGTCAAGAAACCGAGTCCAATTAAAACGGCGCTGTTTACTACTCCAGCCTGATTTACTCCAACAGTCGGATTCAGTAGGGTTCCCTGTAACTTCACCAAACCCCCTAAATCAATGCCCGTAGTTAATCCAGATTTTTCTTTTGGATCAATATTTAGGTTAATTGATTCAGTAGCAAGATTAACTAAACCATTTCCAGTAATGTTTAACCTATCCGTTTGAACGCCAATTGAATTATTAATAATGACAACACCGCTCTTAA
>CANBYN010000203.1 GCA_947373615.1 Burkholderiaceae bacterium
TGAACACGTTTGTTATTTGAAAGCTCTTAGAGATACCGATGCGCGCAAACTCATGTTGTTGCATGCCGGTAATATCTTTTCCGTTAAATAAAATCTGGCCACTACTGGGAGGAAAAGCCCCGCTTAAGACATTAAAGAAGGTGCTTTTACCGGCGCCATTAGGGCCAATGATGGCTGTAAGTGTGCCAGGCATGAAGCTCGTAGAAACATTTTGCAAGGCCTTAAATTTGCCAAAGCTCTTGCTAACGTTACGCGCTTCCAAAATAGGAGTGACGTGGGAAGTGGCGCTATTCATTATTTTGAACCCTGCTGAATCTGTAGCTTGCTCAAAATAGTGCCCCAAATCCCTTTAGGGAAGAACAGCACAAAGAACATAAAGACTAGTCCAACGACAGCCATCCAGTGTTTAGTAAAGGTAGTAACATCGTCCTCTAAATACAGCATGACGGCAGCGCCGATAAAGGGTCCGAAGAAAGTTCCCATGCCGCCTAAGATACTCATCATGACAGCTTGCCCTGATTGCAAGTAGTGCAATGAATCAATTGGGACGATTGAGAGGTGCAGGGCTCGTAAAGATCCTGCTAACCCACAAATTGCTGCCGACAATATAAAAACTAATAACTTGGTTCTAGCAACATCGAACCCACAAGCAGCAGCTCGCTTTTCATTTTCACGAATCGCTTCCATTACAGCGCCAAGTGGAGAATTGAGAATTCGTGAGATTAGCCAAATTGCAATGACGACAAAGAAAAGAATGATGTAGTACTTGATGAGCGGATTTAAAAAGTCTACCGGGATGCCAAGAATATTGAATGAATCGACTCTAACGCCACGCAAACCGTTTTCACCGCCAGTAAGGCTCTCTGCTTTATAAAAGATGTAATAAACGATTTGACCCAAGGCCAGTGTCACCATTGAGAAGTAAATGCCACGTGTACGGATGGCTAAAAATCCCATTAGAAGTCCTCCAATGGCGGCCCCAATGACTCCCATTGCAATAGCTGCCCCCCATGGCATTCCATAGTGAACGATGCTGATGCCAGTGAGGTAGCTGCCAATACCCAGGAAAGCGGCATGTCCGAAAGAGAGTAAGCCCATATATCCAAAGAGGAGATTGAAGCCCATCGCAAATAAACCAAAGATCAAAATATTGATCGCCAAAGCCTCGTACGGCATGATGAATGGAAATATTGCCAAGAACAACGTACTAGCTAATACACGATGACGTGCAACGAGTTGAAAGAATGAATTCATAAATATACAGAGCCTTAGCCCATCACTCCTGCTTTACCAAACAAACCTTGAGGGCGAATTAATAACACCACAGCCATTAATACAAAAATAGAGAGTTCTGCCAGATCTGGAAAGAAGAGAGAGGTCATGCTGTAAACAACTCCGACTAGGAGGCCGGCAACTACTGCACCCACTGGAGATCCTAGGCCACCCACTACTGTGACAACAAAAGATTCTGCAAGGATGGGAATCCCCATTTCAGGGTTTACTGAACGCGTTGGGGCAGCCAGAATTCCGGAGAGTCCGGCAATCGCGCAACCCATTCCAAATACCAAGAGCCAAACCTTCGCGATATCAACACCTAATACTTTGACGATTTCTTGATCGGCAGCGCCCGCCTTAATGATGAGGCCATAGCGGGTTTTTTGTATAAAGAACCATACGGCAAAAATAATGATTGCAGTGGCACCAATGAGAAAGAGACGGTACTTTGGAAAATACCCAATGCCAACGTTCATAGTGCCGCCTAGACCCTCTGGGGTAACTGACGGCAGTCCTTCAATGCCAAAAGTCACACGCATGACCTCAATCAAAACATACGAAAGTCCAAAGGTAAGGAGTAGTGGGTAATCAAGACCGCGACCATATAAAGGCCTTACTAAGAACCGTTCGGTTACTAGTCCAAGGCAGCCAGTTAGAAGTGGTGTCAATAGCAAGCTAAACCAGAAGTTTCCAGTAATGCCTAAAAAATAAATGCCTAAAAATGCACCCACCATGAAGAAAGCACCATGTGCAAAATTCACTACATTGAGCATGCCAAAAATAAGGCATAAACCTAAAGCGAGAAGAGCATAAATACTGCCTAAGGCAATGCCTGTAAGCAGTTGCATGCAAAGAAGTTCGAAAGAAAGACCGGTCATAAATGTACTCAGAAAAACTCCCCTTTAGCCAGTTGGCTTAGGGGAGTGGAACGGGGATAAATCTGGCAACTAACCCCGAAATTTTTGGATTAGGCTTTGTGGCCTAGCTCTGCGCAAGAGCGCATGTTTTTCTCAGTGGTGGGCTCAATCGTCAAAATATTAAAGACATCATATTTGTCTTTCATATTCTTGGATTTTGATTCTACGATGATGACAGTTTGCACCGCTTGGTGGTCGCACTTACGATAGTATTCTGGACCCTTGTACCAATCGTACTTCAAGTTTTCCATTGCGCTAACTACTTTCAAGGTTTCAGTTGTCTTTGCAATCTTGATTGAGGCAAGCACGCTCTTCACACCGGCATATCCTAATGCGCCGTAGTCTGATGGTACTGAACCGTTATACATTTTTCGAAATGCGTCATTAAACGCTTTTGCTGTTGGAATGCGGTCTTCTAGACCCCAGTAATACGATGTACCGCCAATGATGCCTTCGAATGCCTCAGGACCTCCTGCAAGACGTGAGGTATACAAGAGTACTGGCGTAACAATTTTCATACTAGATTTAAGGCCAAAGTCAGTACATTGTTTTGCAGCATTGACTAAGTCGCGTCCAAAATTACACAGCACAAGGATGTCTGGATTCAAGGCCTTAATGCGTGGCAAGAATGCGGAATAATCTGAAGCACCTAAAGGATGACGAATATCAGCCAAAGTAGTTGCGCCCATTTCTTTGCCGACGCGTTCAAACGCACGCACCATCTCATGACCATAGGCGTAATCAGCCGTCAGGAATACAATTTTTTTGCCAAAGCGTGGAATTGAGTAACGCGCTACAGCACCTGCAGTCATAGTTGGATTTAGAGCTTCATGGAATGTATAGACACTCCAATCCTTCGCTTCATTAATGGCATCAGATTGGCTGATGGAGTTAAAAAGCACCTTACGCTCTTTACAGACCGCGTTAATTGAGAGTTGAGTTGCGGCTGAAAGTGAGCCCACAACAAAGTTCACTTTATCTTTTTCGATTAATTCAAGGGTGCGGGTGGCGGCCTCCCCCGGGTTAAGTTTGTCATCGCGCACTAAGAGTTCGGCTTTGCGGCCATTAAAGCCGCCGGCTTCATTAAATTCTTTGATAGCTAGTTCAGCGGCTTTGACTTGATCTTGAGCTTCTGCGGAGAATGGACCGGTTAAGGGGGTTGGAAATCCGATCTTAATAGTATCTGCTTGGGCATTAGCAACATTCAACCATAGTGGGGTGCTTGCAGCTGCAGCTCCACCAATCAACATCTTTCTTCTTGTTTGATTTGTTATTGTTTGTTTCATGGTTATCTCCTCCATATAAAACTTTGTTTAAATAAGAATACATTTTTGTTTTTTTAAATCTTAACTGAATGCGCTATTTAATGTGCGGACTCAGG
>CANBYN010000204.1 GCA_947373615.1 Burkholderiaceae bacterium
TCTCCCTTAACCTCCTGATAGATGCTGCCGCCATGACTATCCATTGCAACTAAGAGTGGGCCAAAATCCTTAATCTTGAAACGCCATAGCGATTCTGGATTGAGGTCACCCATATCGACATCTTCTATTTGCTCAATCCAGGTTGTTTCTAAGGCAGCCGTGCCGCCAATGATGGCTAAGTAGACTCCGCCCAACTCCTGAAAGGCCTCGGCCGATCCTTCTCGCATACCGCCTTTACCCACAATCATGCGCACACCATTCTGGGTCATTAAGGGGCGGGTAAAACGCTCCATACGATCAGAAGTAGTTGTTCCAATACAAATGGGTTGATAACCCGCTGGAAATTGGTCGCTTACCGGAACCTTACGAACATTTGGTGCCGTATGAATTACCGCATGCCCATTGAGATCAAAGCGTGTTTTACGACCATGATCAAATAAATGAATTTGGGTTGCATCGCGAATACCGAATAAGGTATTTTGCAAAGTCACTGTATCGTTAATTCGCAATTTCCGAATTTCCTCTTCGCTCACTGGCGTTTGGAGTATGTAATGTGCCATAACCTTCTCCTTAAAATCCGTAGGTTACGCCCTTAGGCGTAAAGGTTGCACGAGCTCTACGAGCAGAATGGCATTGCATATTCACAGCGACAGGGTTAAGAGTGATGTGGGTATGAGCAAGCTCAACATGGACTGCAAATGCAGTGGCATCACCGCCCAATCCTTGAGGGCCTATGCCCAATTGATTTACTGCGGCACTAAGCTCTTTTTCAAGCTTGGCACCCTCTTCGTCGTCACAGACGCTACCGAGGGCACGAGTAGCAGCACGCTTAGCCATTGCAACGCATTGGTCAGAGGTGCCACCAATGCCAACGCCAACAATCGTTGGTGGGCACGTCTTGCCACCAGCAGAAACAACGCTTTCGATAACGAATGCTTTCACACCATTAATTCCATCTGCAGGGATCGCCATTTTTAAAAAAGAATTATTTTCTGAACCGCTCCCCTTTGGAACCATTTCAATTTCGACAGTCTCCGCATCGCCAATGAAATCGATATGAATTGCCGGCATGTCAATACCGCAAGAAGTATGATTATTTTTCCGCGTAATGGGATGAACTACTGAGGAGCGCAATGGATACTCGGTGGTAGCGCGCTCACAACCTTTGCGAATGGCAGCCTTTAAAGCCATGCCATCAACCTGAACATTACGGCCGATCTTGACGTTATAAATGGGTAAACCAGTATCCTGGCAAAGCAAGTTATCTTCACGCTCAGCAACCGCAATATTGGTAATCATAGTTTTCAAAACTACTTGCGCACGTGAATCCGTTTCCGCACGATCCAATCTGTCAATACCAGCCTTGACATCATCTGGTAGAACCTTTAAGGCACGAATGTAGAGCTCTTTACAAGCATCTTCCACTAAATCCATTTGCAGTTGCATAAGAACCTAATTAGTTAGCAAAATATAGAAATAAAAGTCCGCAAATCATGGCGAACAAAATTGAAAGTTGGCTCCAGCCCTTACGCAATCCGCCCCAAGGGCCAAACTCAATCATTAATAGACGTACTCCACCGGCCAAATGAATGGATAACAAAAATACTAAAGCCCATTCTCCAAACTTAAAGACCCAAATATCAGTTAATCCCAAGGCGCTTTCGAATCCACTAGCACCTCGCAATGATTGAGACAACATAAGAAAATGGAGCGGCAGAAAGCAGGCTAAGAGCAAACCAGAAAAGCGATGACATACATAGGCAATGTAGCCAAGATGACTCTTTGCTCGATAATCAAGCTTCGGTCTAGAACTCATAATGCACCACCCGTATAAACGCCAATCACAGCAGTTGTACCTAAAATCAATATCAACAACGCCAAAAGCCAAGATAGAGGTATAGCAATTCCAGATTTGGGAAAGCTTTCTTGCAATATATTAGCAAGCCCTATTGGAGCGTGTACGAAGCAAGCCAATACGAAGATTTCGTAAAAGAATGCAAATACAAGGTTGTCCTGCGTGCGCCCCAAAATCTCTTGCGCAGAAAGACCACCACGAATTGCATAAAAAATAATACCAAGATGAACCGTGACACAGATGCCAAGAATCATTGCGCTAATCCTTTGGACATACCAAAGCTTTGCTTGTAACACTACTTGACTCATAGCTTACCCCATTTACTACCACGGACCGCGGCCTTTGCAACCAATTTTTTAAGGCCGGCAATACTAGCCGTGGGCTCAATTGCTTTCGGGCAACGTTCTGTACAGGATCCTTGTGTATGGCAAGCATGGCATCCCGCATCACCTGCTACTGCACGCAGACGTTCTAACTGCTGAACATCCCTGACGTCATTAGTTAATGTCCAGGCGCGATTTAACGCTGCTGGACCAAGATAGTTGGGCCTGCTCTCAACCACCTCACACGATGCATAACAAACACCACAACCTATACACTCAATTCCGGCATTGGCTAACTGACGTTCGTTAGATTGAGGCTCAACTTTTACAAAATCTTCATGGCGGGTTTGATTTCCCTTAAAGAAGCCGACCGCGCCTTTCCATTTATTAAAGAACTCGCGCATATCAGTAACAAGATCTTTAATAACAGGTAAATTATTTAAAGGAGCAATCTCTAAAGAATCGCCCCGAGCAATTTGAGAAACGTGAGTTCGACAGGTCCAGCGCGCCACACCATTGACAGTCATAGCGCAAGATCCGCACATACCAACTCGACAGGCAAAGCGATAACTCAAAGTAGGATCGAGTTTTCTCTGGATATATGTAACGACGTCCAAAACGGTTTGATTTGGATTGCGTGGAACTAAATATTCGACAAACTCGCCCTCTTGGGCGCCGCGCCAGATTTTTACTTTGAGCTCATTATTTGACATGAGCCCATTATATCTATAGATAGTAAAAAATAAATCGAATATAATTTTCTTTGAGATAAAAAGATTATTTATATTTAAAACATCATGTCCAGCATCAAAATCCTAAAAAATTTTTTGACGATCACACGACACAAAAGTGTTGCAGCTGCCGCCAGAGAAATCGGTTTAACTGCAGCTGCCGCAGGGCAACAATTGCAGCAATTAGAACAAGAAATTGGGATAGAACTCTTTGATCGAACAAAACGCTCCCTTTCGCTCAATAGTCAGGGCCGCGCCCTCATTGAACCGATTCAAGAAATTATTGCGCGCTATGAAGCGTTGGGCTCGAGCCTTAAATCTGAGCTCAGCGGCACAATTGTTTTAGGGGCACTTGTCTCAACCTTGATGGGGGCGTTTGGTAAAACACTTAATGAACTCAAAAAGAGTTACCCAGAAATCGAAATCAAATTAATTGCTGGTCTCTCAAGCAATTTTTTAGACCAAGTGATTGAGGGTAGTCTGGATGCTGCAATCGTTACAGAGTCACCCTTTTCGCTGCCTCAACACGTGCAATGGACTGAGCTATATAAAGAGCCAATGATTTTGATTTATCCAGCCAATGAAGCAAAACGAAAAGCTTCTAACAAAATCTTAACGCCCGCCCTTCCATTTATTCGTTTTGAGCGCAATACTTGG
>CANBYN010000205.1 GCA_947373615.1 Burkholderiaceae bacterium
ACAAGAACTCACTGAGGCCTTGAACCAACCTGGCATTGGGGCGATAAATAAGATTGCGACTTTGGCGCTCAACAGTAACTAAATTGGCCTGATAAAGCTCTTTTAGATGAAAACTCAAAGTGGCATTGGGAATGCCTAACTTTTCAATAATCTGGGTAGGAGTCAGACCTACATCTCCCCGCTGAACAATCAAGCGAAAGACATTTAATCGGGATTCTTGCCCTAATGCGAGAAATGCTTGAACGGCATCGGTATTTTTCATATTTCCAATTATATAGAAATATATGACAGTGGTATTACAGGTAGTCGAGCCTGTAATCACTTCATATGGTTATTTCTTCAGCCTACTTAAAGCCTCTGCCATGGCATTATTGATCGGCGGAGATAAGCGTCGATCCTCATGAGGTTTCCTGGCTGCTACCTGTCTAGGACCATTGAGGGTTTTCTGCTTAGAGCTTGAGTCAGATTTTGTTGCCTGATCTGACAAACGCATCGTTAATGCGATTCTCTTGCGCTTCTCATCAACTTCAAGAACCTTAACGCTCACGATCTGCCCTGCCTTTACTATGCTATGCGGGTCTTTTACAAAGGTGTTAGAGAGGGCGGAAATATGTACCAAACCATCTTGATGTACACCTATATCGACAAATGCTCCAAATGCGGCAACGTTAGTAACAACGCCCTCTAAAATCATATCCGCTCGAAGATCGCCAATCTTTTCTACCCCATCCTTAAAGGTGGCTGTAGTAAATTCTGGTCGAGGATCACGACCAGGTTTTTCTAATTCTTTAATAATGTCAGTAACCGTAGGAAGACCAAACCGACTATCGGCATACTTTTCAGGGGATAGTGATTTAAGTAGACTGGAATCACCGATGACTTCTTTAACGCTCTTTTTGATATCCTTGAGAATCTTCTCGACTAACGGATAAGATTCAGGATGAACCGCAGATGCATCCAATGGATCTTGGCCATTCATGACGCGTAAAAATCCTGCCGCCTGTTCAAAAGTTTTCTCACCAAGGCGTGGAACGTTTTTCAGTTCCGATCTAGATTTGAATGCGCCTTTGCTATCACGATATGCCACGATGCCTTCAGCTACTGTTGAGCTTAGACCAGAAACTCTCGCAAGCAGTGGTGCTGAAGCGGTATTAACATCAACGCCTACCGCATTCACACAATCCTCTACGACTGCTACTAAGGATTTGGCAAGTTGTGTTTGCATCACATCATGCTGATACTGACCCACACCAATGGACTTGGGATCAATTTTGACTAACTCCGCCAATGGATCCTGCAACCTACGGGCAATAGACACAGCGCCACGCAAAGAAACATCCATGCTCGGCAACTCTTTAGAGGCATATTCCGAAGCGGAATAAACAGAAGCCCCAGCCTCTGAGACCACAATCTTTGTGAGCTTAAGCTCTGGCTTTGCCTTAATCAGGTCTTGTGCCAACTTATCGGTCTCACGAGACGCTGTACCGTTGCCAATAGAAATTAAAGTGGCGGCATGCTTCTCAGCTAATGCAGCCAAGGTACGCAAGGATCCAGCCCAGTCATTTTTAGGTAAGTGTGGATAAATCACATCGGTGTCTACTACCTTACCAGTCGCATCCACTACTGCCACCTTCACGCCAGTACGGATTCCTGGGTCCAAACCAATAGTCACCCTTGGGCCCGCAGGCGCCGCCAAGAGCAAATCCTTTAGGTTGCGAGCAAATACATTAATGGCTTCCGATTCAGAGCGTTCACGTAGTGCAGTCATAAGCTCAGTTTCTAGATGCAAAGAACATTTAATTCGCCAGGTCCAGCGCACGGTATCAGCCAGCCATTGATCAGCAAGGCGACCTTCATTCTTAATCTTAAAGTGATTAGCAATGCGCATTTCACAAGGATTATGCGGGGAATCCCACTTTGGCTTTTCTTCTTCGCTATCTAGACGTAAATTGACCATCAGCACTTGTTCGCGACGCCCCCTAAATAAGGCTAAAGCACGATGCGAAGGAATTGCTTTAACTTGCTCAGAATAATCAAAGTAATCAGAAAATTTCTCACCCTCTTGTTCCTTACCTGAAACTACCTTTGACTCGACTACACCATGATCTTGTAGGTATGCTCTTAATGATTGAACTAGTACTGCATTTTCAGCAAAACGCTCCATTAAAATTTGACGAGCGCCCTCTAAAGCAGACTTGGTATCTGGTACACCAGCGTTATCACCCTGCTCGGTAGTAAAAGCTTCTTTAATATATTTGGTTGCTTCGATTTCTGGATCAAGCGTTGGGCTAGACAATAAATCATTTGCTAAAGGTTCCAAACCGGCTTCAAGCGCAATCTGCGCTTTTGTACGACGTTTAGGTTTATAGGGGAGGTAAAGATCCTCTAGGCGGGTTTTATCTTCCGCTAACATAATCGCTTTAAGCAACTCAGGCGACATCTTTCCTTGCTCGTTAATTGAAGCGACAATCGATTTACGACGATCTTCTAGTTCACGAAGGTAACTTAGGCGTTCTTCTAGTAAACGTAATTGCGTATCATCTAAACCGCCAGTGGCCTCCTTACGATAGCGGGCAATAAATGGAACTGTGGCACCCTCATCCATGAGTGCAATAGCAGCGGACACCTGGGCAGGTTTAGCGGAAAGCTCTTGGGCAAGTCGTTGTTCGATCGATGGCAGCATGAATATTTACTTATATTTTTAAAATAATGGATTCAAAGAAGAACAAAAGCCACCCGTAGGTGACTTTTGATGTGCGGCATAAGTTTGCTTACTCGCGTGAAGCTTTCTTACGATCATGTTCTTTAAGATGACGCTTGCGTACGCGCACACTCTTAGGTGTTACCTCGACCAATTCATCATCACTAATAAATTCAACAGCATATTCCAATGTCAAATCGATAGGTGTGACCAAGCGAACTGCTTCATCAGTACCTGAAGAACGCACGTTGGTTAGCTGTTTACCCTTGATTGGATTTACAACCAAATCATTATCACGACTATGAATTCCAATCACCATACCTTCATAAACAGGATCACCATGTTTTACGAACATACGGACACGGTCTTGCAATTTCCAGATTGCGTAAGCAACAGCTTCACCATCATCCTGGCTCATCAGCACACCGTTATGACGCTCCCCTAAAATCCCATCCTTAGCAGGGGCGTAAGAATCAAATGTATGACTCATTAAACCGTTACCGCGAGTCATTGTCATGAAGTCGCCCTGGAAGCCAATCAATCCACGCGCAGGAATACGATACTCGAGACGGGTACGTCCTTTACCATCACTTACCATGTCCTGCAATTCACCTTTGCGCTTACCTAAATCTTCCATAACCGCACCCTGAGTGGCGTCTTCTACGTCAACCGTTAAGTTTTCGTATGGTTCCATTTTCACACCATTCTCTTCATGGAATACTACGCGTGGACGTGAAACTGCCATCTCGTAGCCCTCACGACGCATTGTTTCCACCAAAATAGTGAGATGCAATTCACCGCGACCAGAAACCTCAAAAACAGTATCGTCATCAGTCTCTTTAACACGCAAAGCCATATTGGACT
>CANBYN010000206.1 GCA_947373615.1 Burkholderiaceae bacterium
CCATCACAGCACCAGATAAATGCAAAACTCCTGTTGCTAATAGCAAACCTGCCAAATCTTGGGCTACTGACGCGAACTCAAAGGATGTGTTTGTAAATAACTCTGCATGAGCAAATCCATGAAACATGCCAAAAGCCCCAATTAGCGAAAGAATCGCTTTAGGCGAATATTGATTTTTAACCAACAGCAATGCGCCAATAGCAATCACTGATGCAGCAATCCCGAATTCAAAAAAATTTAATGGAAAACCGATTAAGCCAGCCAGCACCCCAAGGCACATGCCCAATACGAAGATGCATGGACCAAGCCAGATTCTCTTCAATATAAAGGCACTCCAAAATCCCACAAGCACAATCACCAGCAGATGATCGAGACCACCAAAAGGGTGTAATAAGCCAGACATAAAACTCACTGATACATCATGTCCCGCGTGAGCCAAAGATAGCTCTGAAAAGAGAGTTCCCATTAATACAACTAAAGCTAATGATAATTTTTTCATATAAACGTTCATCTGTGAGAACTCCTAAACAATTGGGTTATGAACAGTAACTAATTTTGTACCATCAGGAAAAGTGGCCTCCACCTGAATATCGGGAATCATTTCCGGAATACCCTCCATAACATCCTCTCGACCTAGTATGGCTTGACCTTCATGCATCAGTTGCGCAACTGTCTTGCCATCGCGAGCGCCCTCCATAATCGCAGCGCTAATTAAAGCAACTGATTCTGGATAGTTCAACTTCAGACCTCTTGCCTTTCTTCGTTCTGCCAGCAGGGCTGCCGTAAATACCAGTAACTTATCTTTTTCGCGTGGGGTTAATTCCATATCTCACCTCTGTAACAATTCTAAGAAGCCCAAAGCCGTAATGGCTGAGCTGACACAGCATGAACTATTGGTCTCAATCTAGTCCATACATCAATCATAAAGTTCCTAGCAATCTCAATATCATTGGAAACTGCCCGCACCAATAAGACGCCTTGGGGCATGAGCGTCACGCCCGCTCGTAATGAATCAGTCCAAGGCATCATCTCGGCAAGCACCTCTACCAAAGCATTTGAACAGCTAGGGCCTATAGCCCATAAAGTGATACAAACGGGCCATGACCCCAGTTGAGGCAAAGACCTAGAATAAATATCTTCTGCATCTATATGCCCATTCTCAATCCAAATTAACTTTCCATCGAGCCTAATTTCATTAAGCAAATGAATATGCCCGCTAGACCACTCCTCACCAGAAGCGTGTCGTCCTAACATCATTGCATCCCAGCCAATGAATGAAGCGCTAGCTGGAAGATTTAATTTAGTCAGAAGATTAGAAATCGCACCCTTGAAAAAAAGATTTTCCTGGGGAAGCCAATCTAACTTTGCATGCTCCCCCAGCTCGAATTGAATACTTTGGGTGGCTGGATTCTTGAATGACTTGTACCACTTCGTTGCGCTCGGCGTTGATAAAACCACATGAGCGTCTTTGGCAACAGACACTTGGATATCTAAAGTATCGCCACCTGCTATTCCTGCTGGTGGATGAATGATTACCGTATGACAAATATCATCGCCTTCTGGATAGAGGGTTTTTTGAACGCGAAGTGGACCTTCGTGAAGACTTCTTTTTAGGATAGTCCCAATTGGAGTTCGCTCATAGGAAAGATTCAGCTTGGCCAACCAGCTAGGACTTAGAGACCTAAATAGCTTTTTCACTGCGTTATCTGGAGCCAAAAACATATGGGTAAACCATCTAAGTAAATGTCAGCATCCACTTTAAACCGAAATCATCTCCTGAACACCATTGAAATCCATATCAGCGCCTTTTCCTTGGGCAACTATTTCTCCGCGGCGCATCACAATATAGTGATCTGAGAGCTCTTTGGCAAAGTCGTAATACTGCTCTACTAACAAGACAGTAATACCCATCTCATCCACCAGCTTACGAAGACAGCGCCCAATGTCCTGAATGATGGACGGCTGAATGCCCTCAGTGGGCTCGTCCAAAATAATCAACTCTGGCTGCGACATGAGCGCGCGCCCAATTGCTAATTGCTGTTGCTGCCCACCAGACAGATCTCCACCACGACGCGCCTTCATCTCCGACAAAATTGGAAATAATTCATAGATATATGAAGGGACATTTTTCGGGCTAGAAAATTTTGCCGCCCCAATGAGTAAATTCTCTTCAACCGTAAGCCTTGGAAATATCTCCCGGCCCTGGGGAACGTATGCAAAACCATTGTCGACTCTCGACCATGGAGGCAAATTAACCAATTCATTTCCATCCCAAGTAATCGAGCCAGTCTTCACCTTCACTACACCCATGAGTGATTTAAGCAAGGTTGTTTTACCAACACCATTGCGGCCAAGGAGGCTGGTCAGCTGACCCTTAGGCACTTCAAAATTCATATTACGCAGGATATGGCTTCCACCGTAATATTGATTGAGGTCTTTGACGATCAACATAATTAACGTCCTAAATACGATTCAATTACCAGTTCGTCACGCTTGACTTCATCTAACGTACCTTCGGCCAATACAGAACCTTCAGCCAATACGGTGACCTTACCCTTGTCGCCCGCTAATGCAGCAACAAATTCCATGTCATGTTCAACCACGACCATAGAACATTGGCCACGCAAAGAATTAAGCAGTTCAGCTAGGCGCATGGTTTCTTCGTCTGTCATGCCTGCAACTGGCTCATCCAGCAACAAGAGTTTTGGTTGTTGCATTAATAACATGCCAATCTCTAGGCGTTGTTTTTGGCCATGAGAGAGAAGACCGGCTTCACGATAGGCTTCTGACTCAAGCTGAGTAAGTGCAAGTACAGCCTCCATTAAACGGCGCCCTTCTAAATCCACCTTAGCGACGAGTGAGTGATGCCATGACTTATCGCCAGCCATTGCTAGCTCAAGATTTTCCCAAACAGGATGCTGCTCAAAAACAGTGGGCTTTTGAAACTTACGTCCAATACCAATCTGGGCAATCTGCGGCTCGTTCATTTCCATGAGATCAATAGTTGATCCCAAATATACGGAGCCCTCAATGCCGGCAATGTTCGAACGGGTTTTACCAGTGATCACATCCATCAATGTTGTCTTACCAGCGCCATTAGGGCCGATTACACAACGCAACTCACCAACATCAATCATCAATGACAATTTATTAATGGCCTGAAAGCCATCAAAATTGACCGACAAATCCTCAACATACAGAATGGCCGTATGAATGGTATCAATCCCTTTTTCTAGAAAACGTCCGCTCATTCCGCACCGCCTTTCTTATGAAAGAACTGGTGATAGATCCCTAATAAGCCGTTAGGCAAGAACAAAGTAACCAGAACAAACATAAGGCCCAAGAAGAACAACCAATATTCAGCAAAGTTGGCGGTAAAGAAGCTTTTAGCTCCACTAACTGCAAATGCTCCAATAACTGGTCCAAGTAAAGTTCCACGGCCACCAACTGCAACCCAAATAGCCATTTCAATAGAGTTGGTTGGAGACATCTCGCCTGGGTTGATGATGCCAACTTGAGGCACAAACAAAGCTCCCGCAATGGCGCACAA
>CANBYN010000207.1 GCA_947373615.1 Burkholderiaceae bacterium
CAACTTGCCCATTCTCTCATAAGCGCGTATTTAAGGTGCCAAGGGGAGGGTGATTGGCCTTAGGGTAAAAACTCCTCTACCCCTCTATTGGCAAGCTGATCCGCTAGTTCATTGCCAGGGTGACCATTATGCCCGCGAACCCAGTGCCAGGAGATACTATGCCCAGGAATAAGAGAATCCAATTCTTGCCATAAATCGGCGTTTTTGACTGGATCCTTGCTGGCCGTCTTCCAGCCTCGCTTTTTCCAACCCTCCAGCCATTCAGTAACCCCCTTTTGAACATATTGGGAATCCGTCCACAGCTCCACCGAACTTCGTTGTTTTAAGGCTCGCAAGGCAAAAATAACAGCGCTAATTTCCATGCGATTATTGGTGGTGAGCTTCTCACCACCATGAATATGTTTTTCGTAGTCCCCTGAGCGTAAAACTGCGCCCCAACCACCGGGGCCGGGATTTCCTTTGCAGGCGCCATCTGTGTAAATGACGATATGCGGAGTCTGTTTTGTATGAGGCATGTTCCTAATTTAACGTGTCTTTAATTTCTTGAAGTTTGCTTCGCTCTGCAGCCGGACTTAATTGTGGAATGGGAGGCACTCGTGCTGGCTGAATTTGACCAATTAGGCGCATACCTTGATGGCGTTTGATGGCGGATACCAAAAATACCGCACCAAATATGGGCCACCAGCGATTTCCCATGGGCTCCAAAAAGTCCATGCGATCCATTGAAGACTGCCCTTGCAGGGGAAATTTATAACAACCAAAGTGCCCGCGATCTAGGGAAAAGTTCAATAATTGGAGCCAATCTTTGATGCGGATGAGGCTGATCAATTGACCGCCCCTAGGAAGGTAGGGCGATCCAATAAGACGGCTAAAGTATTGCCTGATACCCCATAAGCTTGCAGGATTAAATCCCGAGATGATCAATCGCCCTTCAGGTCGAAGTACGCGGTCTACCTCACGAAGAATCATATGGGGATCTACTGCAAATTCCAAAACGTGGGGAAGCACTACCAAATCTAAACTTTCGCTAGCGAAAGGAAGCTCTGTAGGATCGCCTTCAATTAAATGCCAGTTAAAGCGGGTTGCATACTCTCGGGAATCATTGGAATTCGTTAAAAGAGCCTGTAAAGGCATGCGATTTTCACTCAAGGTATTGATTTGGGGAAGCCCAATCTGAACCGCATGGAATCCAAATACATCGGCCACTATATGGTCAAAGCATTTTTGCTCCCAAGTCAGCACATATCTTCCTGGCGGGGATTGCAGCCATTTCTCCCATGAGCTCCATGGGGGTGCAGGGATTTGAGAGGGGATGGGTGGGGTTGGTATCATCGGTATATGGATAAGAATACTTTATTGCAGGTTTGGCCTATTCCGGCCTTTGATGACAATTACATCTGGTGCATCCATGATGGTAGATCCGCATTAGTTGTTGATCCGGGTGATGCAACCCCTGTCCTCACATATTTAAACGATCAGAAATTGACCCTGACTGGTATTTTAATTACCCATCATCATGCTGACCACACAGGTGGCGTTTTGAATTTACTGCAAAACTTAGGAACGCATATTCCTGTTTATGGCCCTGCTGGAGATAATATTCCTGGGAGGACTATCGTTGCCAAGCAAGATGACAAGATAGAAATTGCAACTCCTCGTGTCAGCTTGGTTGTGTATGAAGTGCCAGGTCATACTTTGAGCCACATTGCTTATTTTGCGAACATGCAGGCGAATGTTGTGGAACCGATGTTGTTTTGCGGTGATACATTATTTGCGTCAGGATGTGGCCGCTTATTTGAGGGCACTCCAACTCAAATGACTGAGTCGCTTGCCAAGTTTGCTTCATTGCCAAAAAATACTCTGGTGTATTGCACTCATGAGTACACCTTATCCAATATTCGGTTTGCTTTAGCGGTTGAACCTAATAATCTGAATCTTTTATCTTGGGCAGAAAAAGCCCAAGCTTTACGCGCCTTAAACCTACCAACACTTCCAACTACTATCGGGCAAGAATTGCAAGTAAATCCTTTTATGCGCTGTGATCAAGCCGAAGTCATTGCTATGGCCAAAGAAGTATCTGGCCAGCTGAACTTGCCAACACCAGCACATGTACTAGCAGTTATTCGTGCTTGGAAAGATCGCTTCTAATGCGTTTGTTTTGTGCGGCAATTGTTATTGCCGCTGTACTATCAGGTTGCGCAAGCACGGGTGATTGGTCCTCAGACACACCTACGAAATCGAATCCAAAGTCATCCAAAGCAGCACGCGTCAATTTAAAAAATCAATCCGTTAGTAAGGTCTATGCGCCTTCAGATAATTTGTGGATTCGGATTCGGGACGGCTTTCAGATGGAACCTATGAATAGCCCTCAGGAGATTGAGCAAGTGCGTTGGTTAAGTAGTCGACCGGACTATGTAAACCGATCGATGGTTCGTTCATCACGTTATCTCTTTTATATCGTACAAGAGGTCAATGCTCGCAATATGCCCACTGAAATTGCGTTACTGCCATTTGTTGAAAGTGCATTTGTAACGAATGCGAAGTCAAGCGCAAGGGCGGTGGGCTTGTGGCAATTTATGCCGGCGACGGGTAAAGATTTCCGGCTTACGCAAAATGTTTTCAGGGACGAGCGTAGGGATGTGTTGCAATCCACGGATGCGGCGCTCGATTATTTACAACGTTTGAATAATCAGTTCGGAAGTTGGGAGTTAGCGTTAGCTGCCTATAACTGGGGTGCAGGCAATATTGCGAAGGCTCAAAAACGTAATTTAGCAGCTGGCTTGCCTACGGATTATGAGAGCCTTGATTTACCGCGAGAGACGCGTAATTACGTTCCTAAATTAATGGCCTATCGTCAAATTGTTTTAGATCCCCAAGCCTATGGAATTGTATTGCCAGAACTTGAAAATCACCCATACTTTGTAGCTCTAGATGTGGGCAGTGATATCGATGTTGCTTTGGTAATAAAGTTAGCTGAAATTCCTACCGAAGAATTTCATAGTTTGAATCCATCGTTTAATAAGCCAGTTATTCTGAGTAATGCTAATCAACAAATCCTCTTGCCATTTGGACATGCCGAGATTTTTCAAGAAAACCTTAAGCAATACAAAAAACCTCTTTCATCATGGACGGCAGTTCAAGTTACAAAGACCGAAAGCGTTGACCAAGTAGCCAAAACATTAGGGGTTGATGTAGATATCCTCAGAGATATCAATAGCATCCCTAAGGGCATGAGGATTAGATCGGGCTCAACGGTGCTGATTCCCAAAACCAGTCATCGCCCAGGAGATGTTTCATCGGCAATGGCAGAAAATGCCAGCTTGAGTTTGGAAAAACCAGCTCCTCCACCTGCAAAATGCCCTAAACCGGCAAAAGGAACTAAGGGGGCCAAGGCGGCGAAGTGCACTCCTGCTTCTGTAGGGAAATCACCTGAAAAGAATGCCTCTAAGGGTAATTCTTCAGAAAAAAATGCTGCATCTCAGCATAAATCCGCATCGACAGGACTTGCAAAATCTGCGAAAAATGGTAATTCAGAATCCCCAAGCGGTA
>CANBYN010000208.1 GCA_947373615.1 Burkholderiaceae bacterium
TATCTCGATAGATTTGAAATCCTGCTATCAATACAAGCGAAAGAGAAAGTGGAATCACTGAAACGTACCCTACTTCCTTAAAGCTAATTGCCCCAATAATTCCACCAACTAAGAACATTCCAAAAATCAAGACGTGAGTTTTTAATTTCTCTCTATTGGCTTTGACATAATCTTTCTCATTGGCTACTTTAGATTTATTCCAATAAATCAACTTTCCAAGCTCAATACCAATATCGGTAATCACACCGGTCATATGGGTGGTTCTAATTTCCGCATCAGATGCTTTGGTAACAATAGCGTTCTGCAGGCCCATCACAAAACATAGAAGTAAAGCGATGGATGGAATGGTTAAAGGCAAATACAAATTGAGGTTGGCCCCCACCAAGCCAAAAATAAGCAATAAAACCGCCTCTACCAATAAAGGCAATGCAAACTGACTATGAATCCTTCTTCGATGCCCCCAGTTAACGAGGATGGCTGTAGTTGCTGCACCAAATAGAAAAGATAGCAGGAGTGAAATACCTCCTAAAACCGAAATAAAGTTATTCAGGGCTAAATCATCCCCAATAGCCGAGATAATGCCACTCATGTGAGAGGTATAGCGGGCAATAGCCAGAAATCCTCCTGCATTAACAGCTCCAGCTACAAATGCCATATAGGCGCCTAACTGAATATTGGTCTTTTGGGATCGTTGGGTGCTGGTTAAAAGCTGAATGAACTGAATTGGCATTGAAGCTCTATTTTACGTCCAAGGGACCACCGCATAAATGACCTCCAGAACAACAGGAGACAGCCAAAGTTCTTACACATTTTTCGTTGATCAGCCTTAACAGACTTTCAGAGGCTGTAAATCATATCCTACTACTGGGTCAGAGTTGGCCAGGATCTATGTTCAAACTAAATAATTTAATGGTAATTTAATATAGTTCTTACACAATGTGTAATTTTTATGTAATTAACACTGAGCTTATTTTCAGTGTACTTACTTGAAACCCATACATTAATTGGGGCGAACGACGGGGCTCGAACCCGCGACAACCAGAATCACAATCTGGGACTCTACCAACTGAGCTACGTCCGCCGTTGTAGACATAACATTATAGCTTTTTGCTAAAACACCTGTCAAAACACCCTAATTAGAGGTCCTTAAACTCAAAAGCTGCCCAATCCCCAAGGGTCAAACTCGCATCCAAGAAAAAGTCTGTAATTGCCGCTTTGCTCTGAACTTTAGCCAAAGCATGATGATCCGAGAGGCGCTGGCGCCAATAGCGAGATCCCGCCCTACCATGAGCCAAACCAAGAATATGTCTTGTGAAAGCACCTATATAAAATGGCTTACCTTTGGCTAGACACTCCTCAAACCATGCATGCACTTGTTTAACCAAAGCAATCTGAATCCGATGCCATTCGGTTTCGCTAAATAAGTATCCAGCCGCTTCTCCGTCGGACTCAATCAAATCATCCCAGCCGAGCAGCATTGCAGGAAAGTGATAGGCCGCTCTGCCCACCATGAATCCATCAAAGTCATCCCAATGGCTGGCGATTTGCTCATTACTTTCGAGGCCACCATTGAGTAGCACCATTAAATTAGGGAACTGCTTTTGAACATCCAATCTCAACCTGGCGGCTACCTCATAGCGGAGCGGCGGTTTGCTGCGATTTTCCTTTGGAGACAAACCCTTAAGAACGGCATTGCGCGCATGAATAGTAACCTGACTTGCGCCAGCTTCAGCAACAGAAAGAATGAAGTTCAGTGCAAATTGATAGTCCTGCTCTGAATTGGCTGCATCCATTGAATCTAAGCCAAGCCGATGCTTTACAGAAATTGGCACATCCACTTCCGCCTTCATAGACCTTACGCAATCAGATACCAAACTAGGCTCAGCCATCAGGCAAGCACCAAAGGCGCCTCGCTGTACCCGTTCTGATGGACAGCCACAATTAAGATCAATTTCGTCATAGCCCCACTGCTGAGCTAATTCGGCAGACTTGGCTAAATCAGAAGGCTCAGAACCCCCCAATTGCAAAACAACGGGGTGCTGGTCTTGCGAATAATCGAGGTGACGTGGCACATCACCATGAATGAGCGCGCCTGTTGTCACCATCTCGCTATAAAGAACTGCCTTTTTAGTCAATGAACGGTGGAAAGAGCGGCAGTGGCGGTCAGTCCACTCCATCATTGGCGCAGTGCACAATCTCTTCGTTTGCTTCTTTTTCACAGACACTTTTTTTACCATTTATTACCAATTATTTTAGTTTGTTTTGATTAAGGGCTAATTAAAACCTAGGCAATAGAAAGCTGTATAGAGATATTTGCCAAATAAAAATTCGCATCTCAATGATTTTTGAGAAATATGTTAAGTAATATTTTTTAAATTAAGCTTATGAGATGCGATTGAAATGATAGTGAAAGCTCGCCCACCCAGATGATGAAAGAGATCCAATGTTACGCGAGCCAACTTATTGCTACCTCTCCATCCAAAACCACCATGCCCCAAATAAAGAGTTCGTCAATTTTATTTGGCTAGCGTTTGATTATTGGGGCTAATCAAATATTAATCTATCTAGCAATCGAGCAAGGGAAACGGAGCCTTTAAAAAGGTCATAAGCTTCTAGGCAGAATATAAAACAAATACAATTTAAGGCTGTATGAATATTATGGTACTTGTCCATTAATCGAGTTAGCCATATCTTCGCAAAATCAAATTGACTAAAGCCATAAACACATGCTGAACCAAGTGCCAATCCAGCCAAAATATCACTTGGATAATGAACGCCCATAGAAATTCTATATAAGCCAATAGCAACCATATTCCAAAGAAAACATAGCAATCCAAGTCGTTTGTTTTGCAAAAATATGATCATACAAAGGGCGAAATAACTAGTGGCCGTATCGCTAGGAAAGGAGTAAGGCTGCTTAATCCAAAAGTGTTTATTTTCACGCCAATGAAGCAAATCCCTAACAGAAAGAGTGTCATCAAAAACAGGCCGAAAATGAACGTTCAAATTTCTTTGACACCAGACCGAAAGTGCTACAGCAAAAAAAGCCCCTGCAAACCCTAATAATATTTGCGCGCTCTTTTCTGGTGATTTATTTGTTTGAACCACCAGTGATAGTGCCAGAAAGGTAGGGAGCCCTCGTAATAATGAGCTATTCCCAAACTCGGAAAGAAAATGGAAAAAAATTCCATGCTCACTAACCAGAGAATTAAAATACAACAGAAGATTTAAATCAAGATTAGCTAGCAATACGGCCTCTTAACTTGTATTTAATAATCACATTGACTTTTAACGAAAAAGATTAAGTGGTGCAGTAAGAACCTAATAATTGTACTGCACTTGCTTCTATTTAATTACATTAGATTGGTCATTACGAGGTAGCCGCGAATGAAAAAATCTAAGAAAATTAATAAAGCGCGCCCATGACAGACTCCACACTTTCCAGACAACCAGACCACCAACTATCGCTATAGGTACTGACAAAAATAAATTTTTACCCCCAATGAGATCTTCCACCACCGTTTTAAATTGAATATGC
>CANBYN010000209.1 GCA_947373615.1 Burkholderiaceae bacterium
GTAAGGCTGCCTCTCGTGTTACGGCTGAAGGTATTGTTGCTTCATCTATCAATGGCACTATTGGTGCTTTACTCGAAGTAAACTGCGAGACAGATTTCGTTTCTAAGAATGATGATTTCTTGGCGTTTACTAATGAGTGCGTGAAGTTAGTTGCTGAAAAGAATCCAGCTGACGTTGCCGCATTGCTTGCTTTGCCAATGAACGGTCAAACTGTGGATGAAGTTCGCAGCGCATTGATCGGTAAGATTGGTGAAAACATCATGCCACGTCGCTTCAAGCGTTTTTCGGGTAGCAACAAGTTGGTTTCTTATCTCCACGGCACTCGCATTGGTGTAATGGTTGAGTTCGAGGGTGATGAGGTAGCTGCTAAAGACGTAGCTATGCATATTGCTGCAATGAAGCCTGTGGCTTTATCAATGGCCGATGTTCCTGCTGAAGCGATTGCTATTGAACGTAGCGTTGCCGTTCAAAAGGCTGCTGAATCTGGCAAACCACCAGAGATCGTTGAAAAGATGGTTGAGGGTTCCATTCAGAAGTACCTCAAAGAGGTTTCTTTATTGAATCAAACTTTCGTTAAAAACGACAAGCAATCTGTTGAGCAAATGCTCAAGGCTGCCAATACAACCATCAAAGGTTTCACCATGTTTGTTGTAGGTGAAGGTATTGAGAAGCGTCAAGACGACTTTGCAGCTGAAGTTGCTGCTCAAGTGGCTGCAGCCTCTAAAGTTAATGCTTAATTAGCTGTTTTTGGGCTTGTCCCAATCCCTTGGCAATCCCCAAAAGGGCATAGAAACCTTAGTTTTTGTGCCCTTTTGTTTCATCCCCCTTAAGCCCTTTATAATTTGGCGGAGATATTAAAAAGTACTTAAAGATCAATATACTAAGTAACTTAAATACTTGGAAAAATTACGGAAAATGAAAAATATGCCGGCCTATAAACGAGTACTCCTAAAACTTTCAGGTGAAGCCCTTATGGGTGATGATGCTTTTGGCATCAACCCAGTAACGATTGATTCCATGGTTAAGGAGATCGCTGACGTTGTTAATGTTGGAGTAGAGCTTGCCATAGTGATTGGTGGTGGAAATATTTTCCGAGGTGTAGCTGGTGGCGCTGCTGGAATGGATCGCGCGACAGCCGACTACATGGGGATGTTGGCAACTATGATGAACTCCTTAGCCCTGCAAGATGCCTTGCGCCAAAAAGGGGTTGAAGCGCGAGTGCAATCGGCTCTTAGAATGGATCAGGTGGTTGAGCCCTATATTCGTCCTCGCGCTATTCGCGCGATGGGTGAGGGTAAGGTAGTGATTTTTGCGGCGGGTACTGGTAATCCGTTTTTCACTACCGATACGGCAGCTGCTTTACGCGGCGCTGAGATGGGCGTAGAAATTGTGCTCAAGGCTACTAAAGTGGATGGAATTTACAGCGCAGATCCAGTAAAGGATCCTGCGGCTACTTTATACAAGACCATCACCTTTCATGAGGCTTTAGTTAAGAACTTACAAGTGATGGATGCAACTGCATTTGCATTGTGTCGTGACCGCAAATTACCTATCAAGGTATTTTCTATTCTTAAGCCAGGTGCATTGATGCGCGTAGTAATGGGTGAGTCAGAGGGTACTTTGGTACATGTTTAATAGGAGGCCTGATGTCTGCAGTAGAGATTAAAACCAATGCCGATCAAAAGATGCAAAAGTCTCTTGAGGCTTTGAAAGCCAATTTAGCAAAGATCCGTTCTGGACGTGCTAACCCAGGAATTTTGGAGCACATCCATGTTGATTACTATGGTAATCCAACCCCGCTTAGTCAGGTTGCTAGCTTAGGTTTGGCAGATGCTCGCACCATTAATGTTCAACCATTTGAAAAGACTATGGTTGCGGTAATTGAAAAAGCAATTCGTGACTCAGATTTGGGTTTAAATCCCGCATCTCAGGGTACTGTTATTCGGGTGCCAATGCCTGCTTTGACTGAAGAGCGCCGTCGCGAACTTACTAAGGTTGTCAAGAGCGAAGGTGAAGATACTAAGATCGCAGTGCGTAATTTACGTCGAGATGCTAATGAGCACCTCAAGCGCTTAACCAAAGATAAGGAAATTTCTGAGGATGATGAGCGTCGTGCTACCGATGAGATTCAGAAGATGACTGATAAGGCGGTGGTGGATATTGACAAGATCATTGCTGAAAAAGAAAAAGAGATCATGACGGTTTAAATACCTGATTGATTTTTTTAATTTCTGATGACCCATCACACTAGCTCAACCCTCTCTATTCCTATGGCAAGTGCCATACCTCGTCATGTGGCGATCATTATGGATGGTAATGGGCGTTGGGCTAGTAAACGCATGTTGCCTCGAGTGGCGGGGCATTCCGAAGGCTTAGGGGCGGTTCGAAGAATTGTTCTGGAATGCCGTCGCCTCGGGGTTGAGTATTTAACTGTATTTGCTTTTAGTTCCGAAAACTGGCGCCGACCGCCAGAAGAGGTCGGATTTTTAATGAAGCTTTTTTTGAAGTCCTTAAAAGGCGAATTATCACGCCTTACAGAAAACGACGTCTCTTTACGGTTGATTGGTGATTTAAGTCGCTTTGATTCTGCCATACAGGAAATGGTGAAGTTTTCCGAAGAAAAAACTGCGGGATGTAAGGGGTTGACCTTTACGATTGCTGCTAACTATGGCGGCCGTTGGGATATTTTGCAGGCTATGCGTCATTGTCTTGCTGCCAACCCAAATTTAAAACCAGAACAAGTAAACGAAGAACTACTTCAGCCACATCTTTCAATGGCTTATGCCCCTGAGCCAGATTTATTTATTCGCACTGGTGGCGAGCAGCGTGTGAGCAATTTCTTGTTATGGCAACTTGCCTATACCGAGTTATATTTTACTGATGTCTTGTGGCCTGATTTTGACGAGGCGCAGTTGCATAAAGCCTTGGATTGGTTTGGTCAGCGCGAGCGGCGCTTCGGTCGCACTGGTGCTCAGACTGCGTCGCAAGTCATGAGTGATGCTGTCTGATGTCCTAATTCATTCCCCATGCTAAAAACCCGAGTCATTACCGCCCTCGTGCTTATGGCGGTTTTGTTGCCAATCTTATTTTTATTGCCACAGATTTATATCGGGGCTTTCTTCCTGGTTGCCTTATTGGCTGCAGCTTGGGAGTGGAGCCGTTTAATCACTCCTGGGGCTGAGCGTGCCGCCTGGCTCTATGCATTACTCTGTTTACTGATCATTCTTTTTTTGCTGGGAATGCAAAATCCTGCGTGGCAATTTTCCTTAATAATCTTGGCGGTACTTTTTTGGTTCTTCATTGCACCTTTCATTCTTGCTAAAGGAATGAACCTCAGTTTAAATAGATTGCGTGCTTTTTATATAGTGCTGGGATTAATTTTGTTACCCGCCACTTGGTTTGCACTTATATTCCTTCGCGATCTAGGTTTAGTGTTTTTGCTCAGCAGTATGGCTTTAGTTTGGGTTGCTGATATTGGCGCTTACTTTGTGGGTAAAGCCTTT
>CANBYN010000210.1 GCA_947373615.1 Burkholderiaceae bacterium
CTTGAATTCAACCAATCGATGCAACACACTACTAACTGCGTAAGCAAAAGGAGTGTTGCTCATGAAACAACGACCTCGAATCTATTACACAGCCACCCAAAAGGCTTTAATGTGGGAGCGCTGGCAAAAAGGCGATAACCTTCATCAGATAGCGCAGTTATTTGATCGGGGTCACTCCTCTATCCAGCGTATTTTGGCTGAAAGTGGTGGCATCAAACCACCAGAGCGAACTCGATCAGTTTTAGCGTTAACTTTGGCTGAGCGAGAAGAAATCTCCCGTGGCCTAGCAACGGGGCAATCCCTTCGCTCTATCGCACAGCTTTTAGGTAGGTCGCCTTCTACGGTTAGTCGCGAAGTAAAGCGCAATGGCGGTATTAAAGACTACCGATCAGCTGGGGCTGATCGTGCCGCTTGGGATCGAGCACTTCGCCCCAAGACTTGTAAACTGGTCTTAAACAAGCCCTTGGCAACTATCGTGACAGACAAGCTGCAACTCTTACAGTGGTCGCCACAACAGATTGCCGGATGGTTAAAGCAAACGTATCCAGATCAGGAGCGCTATCAGGTGTCACACGAGACAATTTATCGTAGCCTCTTTATCCAAGCCCGTGGAGCCTTAAAGAAAGAGCTTGTGGCGCACTTGCGACGTACTAGGATCATGCGCCGCTCACGCCATCACACACTTAAAGAGGTTGGTCTTGGCAAGATTGCCAATGCCGTTTCCATTAGAGAGCGGCCAGCAGAAGCAGAAGATCGTGCGGTCCCTGGGCATTGGGAAGGTGATCTGTTGTATGGGGATGCCAATAGTCAGATTGCTACTCTCGTAGAGCGACAAACTCGCTATGTGATGCTAGTCAAGGTTGCTCGTAAAGATAGCCAGACTGTTGTCAACGCCTTAATTAAGCATGCGAGAAAATTACCAGACGAGCTATATAAATCATTAACGTGGGATCGAGGTAAAGAGATGTCTGAACACAAACGCTTTACCTTAGCCACGGATGTTCAGGTTTACTTTTGTGATCCCCAGCATCCTTGGCAACGAGGATCGAATGAAAATACCAATGGGTTATTAAGACAATACTTCCCCAAAGGAATGAGTCTGGCCAATTACTCACAGGCTAAGCTCAATGCCATAGCCAGGAAACTGAATGAACGCCCCAGAAAAACACTAAACTATCAAACACCGGCAGAACGTTTTGCCCAATCTGTTGCGTTGATCGGTTGAATCCAAGACGATTAAGCGTCATCGAACAAGGGCGGATATTCGGTCATAGGGGTCATTCGCTTTTAGTTAGAGCAATCTATAAGCTGGTCAATAAGAGTCACTCAAGACCAACTAATGGTTACACAGTTGTTTTTTTGTAACTATGATTGAATTGCTAATCCCATTAATTTACTTCTTACACCCCCAACTACAGCATCCCAATCTCCATGCGTGGGTTGATTAAAGACGGTTGCCGTTGGATACCAAGATTCACGCTGTCCATCCATCCAACGCCAGTCAGTATTGAATTGACTTAGAACCCAAACGGGTTTCCCCATTGCTCCTGCCATATGCACAACAGAAGTGTCTACTGATATAACTAGATCCAAATTGTCAATCAAAGCAGCGGTATCAGAAAAATCATGTAATTCATTTGTCAAATCGATGATATTTGGTCCATTCCAATTTGAATTTTGCAGGGAAGTCAGTTGCTCTACCGCCCCCTTCCCTTTTTGTAGACTGTAAAATTCAATGTTAGGAAGATTTAGTTTCTCAAGCATTGCTAGGGGAATATCTCTTTTCTTATTGGTATTCAAGAATTCGGGTTGATTCGAATGAATTCCGCTTGACCAAACTAAACCAACGCGCAGATTAATCTTTTCACCTAATTTTTGATTCCAATAGGCGACTTTATTTGGATCGGAATTTAAATAAGGAGCTCTATTAGGGATGGTCTCAACCAAGGTATTAAACGCCAAAGGGAGACTAAGTAGGGGGCAATGGTAGTCAAAATTAGGCAATTGGGTTCCCATTGGAATGGTTTCGATTGCACCCTCTAATGTTGATAATGATTCAAGCAATGGATCTTGAACTTCAAAAATTACTTTTGCACCTAAATCAGAAACCATTTTGATATACCGACAAAATTGAATCGCGTCTCCAAGACCTTGTTCTGCCCAAATGAGAATTTTTTTATTGGCAAGAGATTCCTTACCCAACCAAAGTGGTTGATTGTAATTCCTTGCATATTTTTTTTGCGGTCCCATCCATCGCCACTCATACAAATTCCAACCTTCTTCATACTTACCCATCGAAAGTTTTAGAAGGGATTTATTCCAGTTTGCCTCCACATATTCAGGTTTTAATGCGATTGCTTGATCGTAATTATCAAGCGCGTCACTATAAATCCTAAAACCTACTGCTAAGGCATACCCCTTACTAAGGTATGCCTCTGCAAAACTTGGATTTAACTCAATCGCATGGTTAGAATTTATTAAAGCATCATCAAATCGATTTAGTTCTGTTAACAAAGAGCAACGATTGCTATATGCCTCTACGCAATCTGGATTTAGTTCAATACAATAATTTAAACAAATTAGAGCATCATTGAATAGATTTAATCCAATTAAATTTCGTGCTTTATTAAAATAGATCCTATAATTTTCGGGTTCTAATTTGATTGCAAAGTCGTAGCAAGAAATTGCTTCGGTGTATTTCCCTGATTCATAAAATACTAAACCCATGTAAAGATATGCCTCTAAAATATTTGGGTTCAGTTTTATAGATTGCTGTAAAAATTGGATTGCCTCTTCGTATTTTTCAATTTCATACAGGGTTATACCGACATTAACATACGCCTCGGCATAATCAGGTCTAATTTGGATAGCAGTTTTGGATGCCTTCAAAGATTCATCAAATTTCTTTAATTTTCTTAATACAATTCCTTGATTGTTATGTGTCGTAGGATCAGCAGAATCAAGTCGTATTGAGTGTGAATAACTTTTGAGTGCTTCATCAAATTTGCCTAACTCTTGTAATGCTTTTCCTTTATTAAAGTGCACACTTGAATCATTGGGATTGAGCAATATAGACTTGCTAAATAGGGTAATGCCTTCAACTTGCCTACCAGACTGACATTCTGCTACACCCAACAAATATAACAAGTGTGCATTTTTAGGAAATTGCTTGAGTAACTGTTGATATATCTTATTGGCAGAAGCAATTTTTCCAGACTCATGCAAACTAATTGCGTAATTTAGAAGTGCGTCAGGATTGGGTGCTTGCATTTAGGTATTTGAGGTCTAACTTGATTAATCGACTTGAACAATCTTAATGCCCGTATGCTTTTCTCAGTTCTAAATCACTATCTTGACTGTTATGCAGGGTTTTGGGTTCTTTTTATAGATAAAAAATGATTCGCAACGGTTATGAAAGTGCTGAATATACCGTTCCCACACCAATCTGAAGTTGTTTTGAGATCTGTTTAATTCCCATTCCCTTTGCTCTTAGTAAC
>CANBYN010000211.1 GCA_947373615.1 Burkholderiaceae bacterium
ATGTATCGACCTGCACGAAAAGATTGGATCAATAAATTAATGTTGCAAAGTCGTAAACACCCCCAGATGGATTTTGTGGAAGCCAATCTTGGCGGTGTCCGCAAAATGAAAAGGGCGCTAAAAAATGGCGAAGTAATTGGTTTATTGGCCGATCAAGTGCCCAGCGCAGGCGATGGAGTGTGGGCTAGATTTTTTAATCAAAATGCCTACACCACTTCATTTCCGATTAAGTTGGCGCGTAATAGTAATGCATCAACTATTTTTGTTAGTGCTGAGAGGTTGCGTTTTGGTAGGGGTTGGTCAATCAAGAGTCAACTGATGTTGGAAAAGTATCCTGAGTGCCCAACACAGGCTTGCAATGTCATGAATGGTTTTTTTGAAGAAATGATTATTACAAAACCGCATCAATATTTGTGGTCATACAATCGATATAAAACCCCACTTGGGGCAGAGTTAGCGCCCCAGGATTAGTGCTTTAGGGTTATATTAATAATTCCCGATGAACTGCCTTTGGCAGACCCTTTGGTTGGACCCTGTAGAGGGAATCATAGTTAAGTTGAATAGTTACTATGAAACCATTAAGGGCTATTGCATCAACAATAAAACATGTGCTAAGTCCTTGATTTCGACTTTATTGCCAGCTGCAAAATAGGTTGTATCTATTTTCGAATTTAAGGTGTAGAGTTCACCTCAGATCAAGGCTAATAACTGTTATAGCACTTGATTTCTTCAATCTACGTAACAGTCGTCCTCTCTAGCGAATTAGAGCAGGTCTCACCCCTCTCAGAGCTAGTTTGTCAAATAACTACCGCTAATGATCACTTCATTAGCGAGAGATTCTTCGTGGGATTCATTCAGACGTCTTAACTACTGGAATTTATGAATTGGTTCATAAGTCTGTTGTAGGAAAGTTGCAATTATTGCTATGTAATTGGTAATGAGGCACAAGACCGTGTTCGCCCTATAAGCGCAATGGAATCAATTTTAAGGAGATACCGCGTTGATCAACAAACAGTTAGAGCACCAAGCGCAAATCGTACTCCATCAGATAGTAGAGTTAAGAATACAAATAGAGCGACTCAGTGTGCAGAACTTGAATGGGGGCGAATTAGCAACGTTACTCGCAAATCCGTTACTAGAGCAAATTGCTAAAAATACCATTGAGTCATTAGGGCCGTTAGCGCAATTATTTGGCCTGCTTTCGCTAGAGCAAAGACTTAGGATTTGTAAGGCGGCACTCAATATTTTTCCGATTTAGAGGCATTGCACTAGACTAAAAATATAGGACCCATTTAATTAGATCATCTACTCCATGCAACATCCGTACTTAAATTTAATTTTTGATTGACTGCATTTGGCCCATCTCAACTGGAGGAGATTCTTGAAGATTGTGTATAAGACATACTACTAGATTTTATCAAATAAGCTTCTCATTTTAATATGCAATTTTTATCCTCAAATCCCAAAATTCAAATTAAAACAATTTACCCAGGATTTATATGAATCTCAATTATTTAGATACATTTTTTCATTTCCAGAATGTACTTAAGTCCGTTCAAAATCATCCTTCATTTCTCACATTAGATTACATTGAGGAAAAATTATTAATTGCTATTGCAGGAGCCAAGCGCGGAGGCATCCCTGTATTAGTTGGGGATTTATTGGCATTTACTCATCTTGCATCCCAAGCCACGCTTCACGGGCGACTTAGAGCGCTCAAATCTAAGGGGTTGATTGAATACCAATCCGATCTCGATGGTCGTAAGAAGTATCTTGTACCAAGTGAAAAGGCCAATAGGTATTTCTCCATGCTTGGTGAGTGCATTACAAAGTTAGGTCAATAAATCCTATGCCACTAATCCAATTAATCTATAAAAGTACAGCAACAAACCAGTTCTGTTAAGCATAATGCAGTAAATGAGATCACAGGTATGCTGCTCTATCGCGAAGGCCAATTTATTCAAGTCTTAGAAGGTGGAGCTACTCAAGTGAATGAACTATTGGCGCGAATTAAGGCAGATCCTAGGCACGAATTGGTCAATGTAAATCAACTTTAGGCGAGGAGGAGTAGAGATTTCCAATCGTGGAGAATGGGGTTTCAACTTGAGAGCGATTCCGATCTCTTAGCCCACCCTAGTGTAGTTAATTTTTTCAGTGACTCTTTTGAATCTTACAAAGCACAGATTAGATATGGCACTGTGTTGATTGCACTGATGGCATTTGCAAACAAATTAGTGCTTTAAATCTAGGTATCTATGGAGTCTTATCCAGCTCAAGTTGACCTTCCGCTTTGGCCGAATATCCGCCCCTGTTCATTGACGCTTAATCGGCCAAAGGAGACGGCCGCATTGGCAAGGTGAATGGCGATACCAAAAGGTGCGGATCTAGGAAGAACAGTCTTCACCAACTTAGTCAATAATGCGAAATGTCTGGTGACAGGCAACGCAATTTTCTGTCACTCCAGCAAGCTTACTCAGGCTATTTGAAACTGGTGCAGTTGCTGCCGTACTGGCGAGGTCATCAAATCCTTTGCGCACTTTTCCGATGTACTGATTCCAAGCGTCTGGCTGCTGAGCACGCAGTGCAGCAGGACGTGATGGGTCGATCTCATTGTTTTTCGCTCCAGCAATTGCCGCAACTTTGGATGCCAGGGCGAGATCATTGTTACCTAAAGCCGCAGTGACGCGTTGGATATTGGCCAAGAAAAGCCGCATCTGACCCAGTACGTAAGCGCGATCTTCCCCGGCAATGCTCACTGCTACTCGAGGGTCGTTGGCCGGCAGGCGCATGGCACTTCGCTCATCCCCTCCAAACGCATCCGCAGCAAACACATTAGAGATGCCGACAACAAAACATAGACACGCAAAAATGTGGGGTAGTACCAACTGCTTTGAAGACGTATTGGATTTTAAATTTCTCACGCGACATCCTTGAAATGCAAGTCAGACAAATAACGCTGCAATGATTTATCTGACTTAGGTTAATCGAATTAATACTGGGTGCAGCATCGAGTACAGCTACCGACTACAACCATCTGGATTCAAAACCCAAAGCAGGTATTGCCCATGTCAATATCGAAAAAATAATTAGGTAAATAGTACTCACTAACGACCCAGTTAAGATAATACATTAATGAATACTTGCTTTGAAGAATCAGATCAAACCCTTTAATTTCTTGACTATATCTGTTAAAGATTGGATAACATTCAAAACAAACGATTAACCACTTTTTCAAAATGGTAATGCGGACAGAATACAAAACCTATTCTTTAGATCTACTCAACGGCTTTTATTGGCCGAAATTAGTCCATTTCCAACTGAACTCGTATGACCGCTTTGGCCGAGCAGCGGACGTTAGGAAGAATTTTTCCTATGTCTCAAAGTGGTCGATTTCTGTCTGTCATAACCCTAAAATACTCTGCTTTGAGTGACTGTAATACCGTCAATAACAGCCATTCAACACCAGAACATTTAATGCAAATA
>CANBYN010000212.1 GCA_947373615.1 Burkholderiaceae bacterium
CGTCTCCTTTGGCCGATTAAGCGTCAATGAACAGGGGCGGATATTCGGCCAAAGCGGTCGTTACTATTAAATCAAAAATCAACTGTTATCGACTCAAGGCAGGCCTTTTCCCAATATGGGAAATGGTGTTCGAATTATCTAAAATAAACCCTGAAAATGCGATAGAGTAGTCATTTAAGCTGTTCAATAATCTTTTGAGATGCATAAGAAAAAAGAATACACTCGTTCTGATTTAGCCAGAATTGCTACCATTGTTATGGAAGAGAAAGGTCTTGAGCCTCACTTTTCAAAAGAGGTTCACGAACAGCTAGAGGCAATTAATTCTCCGGCAGAAGATTCGGATCCATTAACCCAGGATCTTACTGATCTTTTGTGGTGCTCTCTTGATAATGATGATTCAAAAGATTTAGACCAACTCACAGTATGTAGCAACGCAGGCAATGGCAGCTATAAAATTTATATCGCAATAGCCGATGTCGATGCTCTCATCAAAAAAGATACTCCTATTGATGATCATGCCCAGCACAACACTGCTTCGATTTATACCTCTGCGCGAATATTCCCGATGTTGCCAGAAAAACTGTCCACCAATCTTACCTCCCTAAATTTTAATGAATCAAGATTGGCTTTAGTCACCGAGATCGTTGTTGGTAGCAAGGGGGAAATTTTAGGTTCAACAATTTACAGGGCAAAGGTACGAAATAAAGCAAAGTTGACTTATGACGCAGTATCAGCTTGGATCGAAGGCAAAGGTGCAATGTCGGCTGCTATGGCCGCTGTTCCTGGCATGGATTGGCAGATCAAAATCCAAGATGAAATAGCACAGCGATTGCGTATGAAGCGTCAACGGGCTGGCTCATTACAACTTGAGATTTTTCAGCCGAAAGCCGTTTTTGAAGGTGATCGTGTAATTGGCATTGCCGAACAAGAACATAACCGGGGTAGACAACTCATTGAAGAGTTCATGATTGCAACCAATGGATCAACTGCTCGCTTTCTAGTCAAGAAAGGTATTCCATCCCTTCGTCGAGTCGTTCGCAGCCCAGACCGATGGATACGGATTGTGGAACTTGCCAAGCAATATGGGGAAGCATTGCCCAATGAAGCGAACTCTAAAGCTTTATCAGAATTTTTAGCCAAACGACATTTGGCAGATCCTTTACGATTCCCAGACCTATCCTTAGTAGTAATTAAGATCATGGGTCCAGGAGAGTATGTACTAGAGCAACCAGGAACCACTCCGATTGGTCACTTTGGTTTAGCAGTACTAGATTATATGCACTCAACAGCGCCAAATCGACGTTATCCCGACTTAATTACTTTACGGATGCTCAAGAATGCCATTAATAATGAGCCCAATGCTTATGAAACCCAAGAGCTTTATGCGCTAGCAGTCCACTGCACCACACAGGAAGATGCTATTCGTAAAGTGGAGCGCAGAATGCGTAAATCAGAAGCAGCGCTATTTTTAGAGCCTTACATTGGTAAAGATTTTAATGGGGTCATTACTGGACTTACGCCAAACTATGGGTGGGTCAGAATTTTCAATCCTCCTGCTGAAGGAATGCTTCTCAAAATGTCTAAAGATACCTCCATTGGAAATAAGATACGAGTAAAGCTGACTTCAACGGATGTTGAAATGGGTCACATCAACTTTATGCCAACATATTAAAAATAAGGATTACTGAAATTCAGGAAAACTGTCTCATATTGATCGATTTCAAGCTGTCACAGACTTAATTCAAACGACCGCTTTGGTGGAATTTTGGCCTCACAACCTTAGTTATCACTCATCTAATAAGTGAGGAATAAATCTTCCTATTTCTTTGATAGCAACTGCAAGCTTCGGTCTTAAGCTCTGAGCGATTTAGCACCTTCATCACTCCGCGATGGTATTCAATTAAACCCCTTCTTTTAAAATCGGCAGCAGCTGTTGTCACTCCAACCCGTCTCACCCCCAACATGAGAGCAATAAACTCATGTGTCATTAAAAAGGTGGGGGATTCAGCTCGATCTTGACTCATCAGAAGCCATTTAGCTAGGCGAGGCTTGATTTCATGGAAATGTTCACAAGTAGCCGATAGTGCAAGCTGCCTTATGCGCACGGCAAGATACAAATCGATGATTGTTTTAAGTTCTGGACTATTTTTAGTTTCAATAAGAAAGTCATTGGCGTTAATTTTCCAGGCGCTCCCGTTACCTTGAACGATTGCCCCAAAAGGGTTTTCAGTTATTCCAAGGACGATTTCTGCCCCCAGTACGCCCTCTCTTCCAATCATGCCTATTTCCAGCGGTGGGTATTCATCAGCCCTTTGGACAATAGAGATAAACCCATCAACTGGAAAGTATAGGTAACTAATTGGCTTATCTGCCAGGCAAATAACTTCAGAGAGCTTTAGTTCAATTAGTTCTGATTTGGAACGGACAAGTTCTTGCGTTCTTTTGGGTAATAAGTTGATTAGGGAATTTTTATTCATTTACGGTAACCTTGACTTGCATAACCCTTGCTTGGGCAATAGGGTCCAAATGGTTTATGTAAAAGCTATCCCATTTAGAGTATCAGCCATTAATCACGTTTAGTCTGTCCGTCAACGAACTGATAGCCATATTTACTATGGATGGACATATGGATTGCATTCTGAAGGTTCAAAGCCCTAACAGTGCTTTATTTTGAATGGTCGCTATGGCCGAAAACGGAAGTTTGGTAAAGATACTGATCGTCAGAGTAGAGCCAGAAGTATTTAACTGCTTGAATTGCTTCAGACTTCCCATTCTCGATCCGTTAACACCTACCGATTGAATGGAAAAATTGCTTCCATACTGATTTGATTAGGTCAGAGATGATTTGGAGGGTACAAATATCGTTTTAGTTGGTTTTGGTTCAATTGAGCCTAGAATGGCCAATGTTATTTTTTATCTTGAGGCTTATTAGCTCACTTCCATTGGTGATTCTTCAGTTTATAGGGGCTGGAATTGGACTAATGGTGTATTTCCTATCTCCTAGCTATAGAAGGCGGCTTAATGTAAATTTATTAAGCGCATCAAAGTATTCCTCCTTCAAGTTTGCTCCTTGGCATGTAGCGTGCGAGACGGGAATGATCTTTGCCGACACTCTTTGGATCTGGCGGCATCCTGAGGGAGCGATAAAAAAGGCAGTCATAGAGAATTTAGATAACATCCTTGCTTTATCCTGGAATGGTAATGGCCTTATTGTGCTTGCCCCTCATCTTGGTGGGTTTGAAATTGTTCCGAGGATCTTTGCAAAATATACCAAAGCAACAGTAATGTATCGACCTGCACGAAAAGATTGGATCAATAAATTAATGTTGCAAAGTCGTAAACACCCCCAGATGGATTTTGTGGAAGCCAATCTTGGCGGTGTCCGCAAAATGAAAAGGGCGCTAAAAAATGGCGAAGTAATTGGTTTATT
>CANBYN010000213.1 GCA_947373615.1 Burkholderiaceae bacterium
AGAATGCCCATAATCCGTTCCATGGATTTAGGTTGTACAATTAAATCCACAAAGGCTTGACGTTCTAGCTTGAGTAGCCATTCTTCGGTAACCAGCGTTCCTGCATCGACATCACCGCCAGTAATAATCTCGATGATTTTTTGTGCAATGTGAGCATCGTGCTCTGAGATAAATCCACCATCGCGCATATTTACTACTTGACCCATCACTGTAGCGGCAACAGAGCGACCACCAACTGGAATTAAGGTTTGGATGGGCGGTCTATATCCAGAGTAGCGCATTGCTTTGACTTGATTTTGTGCTTGCGCAAGCAATTCATAGACGTTCGCAACAATGATGTCGCCTTTTTGAAGATAAGACATCTTCATTGCCTCTTGTGCAGAGGAAGACACTTTTGCCATCGCAGCATTTTCAAAGGAGGCTTTCGTAAAGTCTAAAAAGTTAGTACTGCCAGCCAAGCTAACACCTTGAGCAGCCCGAATGGCCGCTTCTTTTAGACCGCCACCCGCAGGTAACAAACCAACGCCGACTTCTACTAAACCGATGTAGCTTTCGATTGCTGCAATCCTGCGCGCTGATTGGAGAACCAATTCACAGCCACCCCCTAAAGCAATACCAGATACTGCGGCTACTACAGGCACCTGGGAGTATTTGATTTTCATCATCGTGTCCTGGAACTCTTTGACAAAAGGCTCTACTCCAGCGGGACCGCCTTTCATGACCATTGGCATAGCGGCTTCCAAATTAGCGCCAGCAGAGAAGGGTCCACCCGGTGTACCCAGCTTTAGTGATGTTGGTTGCCAGATAACCAGTCCTGCATAGTTTGCTTCTGCGATTTCAACTGCTTTTTGCAGGCCACTTAAGACATCAGGACTGAAGGTATTCATCTTCGAGCGAAATGAAGCAATCAAGACCTCAGGCTGATTTGCATCTACCCAGGCACGCAAGTCTGTATTTTCAAAAATAGTGGTGCCCGCTGTTCTAGGATCTGGTGAACCATCACCTAGCAGTGGCGCTCTAAATACTTGCTTTTGATATACCGGCAAAGAGGAGCGAGGGATATATTTATTTTCAGAGGCAGACCACGAACCTTCGGGCGCATGAAAAGCTTGTTTTTCGGATACAGGACCACTAAAGAGCCATGAGGGTAAAGGCTCCTTGCTTAATGCTTTGCCTGCATCGATATCCTCTTTGATCCAGTTGGCGACTTGGGTTACACCAGCAGCTTGCCAATCTTCAAATGGGCCCCTATCCCAGCCATAGCCCCAGCGCATAGCAAAGTCGATCTCACGAGCAGATTGCGCAATTTCTCCGAGGTGAATGGCACAGTAATGGAAAATATCACGATAAATCGCCCATAAGAATTGCGCTTGTGGATCTTCATTCTCCCTGAGGAGTTCGAGACGCTCAGCAATCGGCTTTTTGAGGATTCGATCTATCAGTGGCTCAATAGTCGCGGTAGATGGCTTGTATTCACCAGTGGCAGCATCAAACACTAGAACATTCTTACCATCCTTGCGATAAAAGCCCGCTTTAGTTTTCTGACCCAATGCGCCTTTTGCTATGAGTTGGCTTACAACTTCAGGCGTTTTAAATAGGGCAGAGAAAGAATCGCCTTGTAATGAATTTTCCATGGTCTTGATCACATGAGCCATGGTATCTAGGCCAACTACATCACTTGTTCTAAAGGTAGCTGACTTAGCACGCCCCAATTTGTTACCAGTAATGGCATCCACTGCATCAAAGCCCAGACCAAACTTTTGCGCTTCATCAAATACTGCCAAAATCGAGAAAACACCAACCCGGTTGCCGATAAAATTCGGTGTATCTTTAGCGCGAACTACACCCTTACCCATGGTTGATGTCATAAACGTTTCAAGCGCATCTAATACCGCTGGGTCGGTATCGGAAGCTGGAATAAGTTCTAACAAATGCATATATCTTGGTGGGTTGAAAAAATGTACCCCACAAAAACGTTTTTTCAGATCGCCAGAAAATCCTTTAGCAAGCTCACCAATGGGTAGGCCAGAGGTATTAGTAGCAAAAAGGGCATGCGCCGGAATATGGGGAGCTACTTTTTCATAGAGAGCATGCTTCCAATCCAACCGTTCTGCAATTGCTTCAATGATAAGGTCGCAACCTGTCAACAGCCCCAAGTCATCTTCATAATTCGCAGGAGTAATCAGATTAGCTTCTGAAGATAAACCCAGTGGAGCGGGTTTCAATTTTTTGAGATTTTCGATTGCTTTAAGCGCAATCGCATTTTTGTTTACGGGTATGCCATCATCAGACTTGCTTGGCAAGTCAAACAATACAACCGGTAGGCCAACGTTAATACACTGCGCAGCAATCTGAGCGCCCATGACGCCGGCACCTAGGATGGCTACTTTTTTGATGATGTTGTTTTCGCTCATATACAGTCTTTCAGAAAAAATCAGCAGGCATTGCCATTAATGATTTCGAACCAGCGCGAGCTTGACGGATTAGCATGGCTGTCTCGGGAAGTAGTTTGTCGAAGTAAAAGCGGGCGGTAGCCAGCTTCGCTTGATAAAAAGGATCGTTACTAGATTTATTAGCCAAAGCAATTTTTGCCATACGTGCAAAGAGATAGGAATAAATCAAGTGACCCACAACACGCAGGTAGGGAACTGCTGCAGCACCCACTTCTTCATGATTCATCATGGCTTTCATGCCAATTTCTTTAGTCAGTTTTTCAACTTTAACAGCGATGTCTGACAGCGGATCGACAAACTCCTGCATTTCTTTGCGAACACCTTCGTCCTCAATAAACTTCTCAACGATCTTGCCAAACTTGGTGAGTTTTTTGCCCATGTCTCCCAAAACTTTGCGCCCCAAGAGATCAAGGGATTGAATCGTATTGGTACCTTCATAAATCATATTGATGCGAGCATCACGAACGTATTGCTCCATACCCCACTCGGTAATGTAGCCGTGACCCCCAAATACCTGCATACCTTCATTTGTGGCAGTGAAGGCGTTATCGGTTAAAAAAGCTTTAATAATTGGAGTGAGTAGGGCGACCATTTCGCCGGTTTCTTTACGAACTTTTTCCTCTGGATGATTAAGCTCTGTATCAATCATGAGTGCAACCCAATAGGCAAATGCTCTGGCACCTTCCGCATAAGCCCTTTGGGTCAGCAGCATCCTACGAACATCTGGGTGAACAATAATCGGATCAGCTGCTTTTTCTGGAGCTTTAGCGCCGGTAAGACTTCGCATTTGCAAGCGATCTTTGGCATAAGCCGCAGAGTTTTGATAGGCCACTTCAGTCAACCCTAGACTTTGCATGCCAACACCAAGTCGGGCTGCATTCATCATTACGAACATTGCATTAAGACCTTTGTGGGGCTCTCCCACTAAGGTGCCAATGGCGCCATCGAAGTTCATAACGCAAGTA
>CANBYN010000214.1 GCA_947373615.1 Burkholderiaceae bacterium
AAACTAGCCAATAAACCAGTTTGTGTTTTTCCGCTAAATCTACGCACCGCCAAAAATAAGAAGAAGGCCGTTAAACCTGTATAGAAAACACTTGGCCATCGTAAGTGAACAAGAGTCCATTGACTCCCCCAATTGGTACTGGCAATACCTTGCCAAAAAATCAGGGGGGGCTTGGTATTCTTAATCCCTTCCATCGCTGATTGCAAGGGCAACCAACTACCAGAATCTGCAGTCATACGGACAATATGCATATAGGGATACTCGTCCCCGTTTTTGGGGGCAAATCGACTATCCAAACCATATAGGTAGGTAAAAATACCCAAAAGCAGTATCAGGAGTGCCGAGCGAAGGGTAAAAGAACTGCGCATGCCTCTAGTTTATAGGTCCGCTCCCATAAAAACAGCGGAATGCACTTTTTACACTTATCTTATAAGAAATGAGTTTAAGCAAAACCTTATTTTTTGATTTATCTTGTTTAAGATTACGACAATTAAAGCCCATGGCAAGGGGTTGTTATAACAAGAATACTGGAGAATATTCCTATGAGATCTAAAAGCTTCAAATCCGTACTGTTTATTAGCGTCTTTATTAGCATTGGGCAATTTGGTAACTTGAGTTTGGCCCAAAATGCCGATGCCAGCAAACTCTATCAACGTGGCCTAGCAGCAACCTGTGCAAATTGCCATGGCACGAATGGTCAAGGTGTTGTGAATGGCGGGATACCCCTCATTAACGAATACACCAGTGAGCAGATCCTAAGCCAAGTTAAAGCCTTCAAAGCGGGTACGCGCGAGGGCACCATCATGCCCCAATTAGCCAAAGGCTACTCTGACGAGCAATTGGAATCTATTGCCAATCTACTCGGCAAAAAACAATAAGGAAGTACATCATGGATCGTCGACACTTCATTGGCAATAGCGCAGCAGTACTTGGATTGCTAACAGGATTTTCTGGTCAAGCTCAAGCCAACCTATCAAAAGCTGAAATTTTGGTAATAGGAGGTGGGTATGGTGGCGCAACAGCCGCCAAATATCTGCGCCTGTTTTCTAATAACACTGCCAGGGTGACCCTCATTGAGCCCAACCCAACTTTTATTTCCTGCCCTCTTTCCAATCTGGTAGTAGGTGGATCAAGATCTTTGTCTGAGCTTACTAGCTCCTACGACAATTTAAGAAAACGTCATGGGATCAATATTATTCAAGATAGTGCTTCTAGCATTGATCCAGATAAAAAAACGGTGAAGCTTAGCTCAGGCAAGATTTTGCGGTACGACAAAGTGGTCGTTTCACCAGGAGTCACTTTGATTATGGATAGTATCGAAGGCTTGGCACAAGCCAATAAAGCAGGCGTCACTTTGCAAGCATGGAAAGCCGGATCCGAGACCATTGCTCTTTATAATCAATTAGCCGCGATGCGTGATGGCGGCACCTTCGCCATCAGTATTCCAGAAGCGCCTTATCGCTGCCCTCCAGGTCCTTATGAGCGAGCTTGCCAAGTAGCGCATTACCTCAAGCACCATAAACCCAAATCGAAAGTATTGATATTGGACGCCAATCAGGACGTCACTTCCAAAGGCGCACTCTTCAAGAGGGTCTGGGCAGAGCAGTACCCTGGATTAATCGAATATCTTCCAAAATATAATGTCACCGCTGTAGATGCAAAAACCAAGACGATTAAGTTTGAAATCCAAAACGATATCCAAGCTGATGTTTTAAATCTTCTGCCAGCCATGAGCGCCGGTGAAATTGCAGTGAAAACAGGCTTAGCAAACTCAAATGGTCGCTGGGTGAATGTAAACTTCCTGAACTTCGAATCAACCGCTCAAAAAGATATCCATGTTTTGGGGGATTCTATTCAGGTAGCCTATGCAATGCCGAAATCGGGGCATATGGCCAATCAACACGCTAAAGTAGCTGCAGCAGCAATCATTGCTGAACTAAGTGGCTGGGAAACTAATCCAGCCCCAGTATTAACCAATACTTGCTATAGCTTCGTAAATGATCGGGAGGTAGTTCACGTTGCCAGCGTGCATCAATATAGCGCCGCTGAAAAAACGTTTAAGCCCGTTCCTGGATCGGGGGGGCTCTCTTCTGGCCCATCAACCCTTGAAGGCGTCTATGCGTGGGGCTGGGCTCACAATATTTGGGCTGACAGTTTGGGTTGACCAAAGTCAACTCTTCCAAAAAAAGGGGTCTTTGTGCCTCTTTTTTTGTTGATTTACTCATATTGAGAAATATACTGGGGAAAATAAAATAGAAAAAACTGGAGACTTTGTCAACATGACCCCTAATTCCCCTAAAGATGCATCCAATCTTGAAGAAGCGATTGAAAGATGGACGGTGCCAATCGGAAATTTATTCGTCTCCCTTTTTCACCGAATTGCCCTTTTTGGAATTGGCGGCGCAACCGTTTGGTCAGCTGCTGTGGCTTTCATGGGAATGGTCAACAAGGGGGCGGCTTCTATTGAGGATCTGCTCTTACTTTTTATATACCTAGAGATTGGCGCAATGGTTGGGATTTATTTCAAGACCAATCATATGCCTGTACGTTTTTTAATCTACGTAGCAATCACAGCGGTTACGCGACTCATCATTGATTTAGTAAACACTAAACATGAGGCGGATATGGCAATCCTTTTCATGGGGATTACCATCTTGATTCTGGCATTGGCGAATGCCGTAGTGCGTTATGCGTCCTATAAATATCCAAGTAAATCTGGCGAGAGCGAATAAATATTCTACAAGTTTGGATCAACAGCTTCATCAAAATAATAGGGGCGCTCTCCCCTATTCAAATAATTCCGAACATAATCAATATTAGTGCGCAGCGCATAGTAATCACTAGACAAATGCTTTGAAACCTTAATATTTAAAGCCTGATATTCCAATAGATCGAGTTTTTTTAAGTATTCATCACGTTGGCCTGGATTAAAACCAGAAAGCAATATTTCCTGCTCAAAAGCCTTCAATGCTAAATACAAACGATTGATTTTGTTTTGCATTCGCTTGGCACGAAAGCTAGGCAAAACCTGCAATATTGGATAAGCCAGTAAACAAAATGGCAATAAAACGAAAATTAATCGATTCACTAACTCAGCTAGCCAAAACGGAAAGTAAGCAGTGAGCAGAGGATAGTTATTTTTTTCGAAGTGGACAGCCACGGGACTTTCTAACAACATCGAATCCTTAAATGAGGGAAATTCTCCCCGCCTTGCAAAGAAAGAGGCCTTGCCATTGATTTCTTTTGCGGCCTCCAAAAAAAGAAACTGAATAGCAGGATGTAAGCGATCATCAATCAACATATTGGTGGTTGTAGCCAGCAACTTCATATCATTTTTAGGAAAATTACGCTCCAAACTAAATGCGCCTTGAGGCACATCCAATATATGTAGATAGGGAA
>CANBYN010000215.1 GCA_947373615.1 Burkholderiaceae bacterium
GGGATTTGAACCCCGGACCTGCGGATTATGATTCCGTCGCTCTAACCAGCTGAGCTAATTCGCCGAGCTATCGATTATAAGGTAAAAAACGGCACTATGGCTTGGTTGGGCTTATAACCTGTCAGCGCCCGGGGCAGTAGTTCCATTATCAGCAGAATCCATCTAATAATCAGATTTTCACAATCAAAGAAAAACTAAAGAACATGTTTTAACCCCGTATAGATTGACAGCCCTGTAGTCGCAAGCGCAACAATCGTACCTCCATATTCATTTACTTTTTTCATCAAGTTGTGCAAACCTTCTGGTGACATTTTTTCCTTACCCACAAAACCCAAAATAAGTTTTACAAGAGGGTTAACCTTGATTCCTTTGTAATGATGTTGACTTGCATAAGACATGCTACCCAATAAAATTCCAGTCACAAAACTAAACGCAATACTAAGTGCATATTCAGCATACTCCTTCCACTCAGATAGATTTTGAGGCAGTACGGGGACATGGTCTATAAGGCTTGTAATCCAGCTCATGCCAATTACCGACGATACCGCCAAAATAATCGCACCAAATAACCAAGGCATTACTTTATGCGGATGTCTCTTGAATAAGCAGTAAGCAAATAGCATTGGCAAAACCATAGAAATTATTCGTAGGTAAAGCGTTTTGGTGTCAAAAACAAACTCAATTAGCCAGTGTGCTAATAGCAATAGAGCAAACGGAATCAGAAAGTAGAGGATTACCTCGCTAATAGATTTTAAAAGCGTTCTTGGCTCATGTTTTTTTCTTTGTTCTTCTAGCAAATACTCCAACTCACTAATTCTGTTTTCATACTCTTCAATTGCTGGAGCTTCTTGAATCTGTTTTTCCAATTCTGTAATTTTTGCTATCAGAGGCTTGAAAAGATATAGGTCCCTAGAGCAAGTTTTACAAACTACTGCCTCTTCAGCAACTTCAGACAAACAATAAGGACAGTTCATTATTTACTAACTACTAGATTAACGACCGAATTTGTTTCACGGCCATCACTGTCTTTAACGGAAACTCGGATCACATGAGTACCAGGTGGAACAGAAGCCTTTGCAAAATCAATACCTGAAGCACCGATGGCCTTTTTAAGTCTTGGAGTTAGATCCACAAAAGGAGTCTTCATATAAGTCACTTTTACAGAATCTGGGTCTATCTTGGTATCACCTCGCGCCTCAAAATTAACCTTAAAATCAAACGGTGAAGCAATGGGGGCATCGGCTTCTGGCGAGGCTAGCTTTACACTAGGTCCACGTGAAATCCCCCTCGTTGCTAATGAGCCTGATGCCTCTGGCAGTGCGGCTTCTTGTGCGCTAATTAATGGCGCTGAATATGCAATTAAATGTGAGCATAAAGCAAATGCAACCAATATTTTTAAGACTGATTTCATAAAACTCTCCTTTTATAAAATACTACCAAACTAATCTCCTACCAGTAAAAATCACGCTCAGAAAAGAGAGTGAGCATAGCCCCCTCCTTCATACTGCGATTCCGTCGCTCCAACCGGTCAAGATAATTCGCCAGACTCATTTGAAAATGATCGCAATCCATCTGTATAAATGAAACGGTTTTCCACTATCAAAACCACATTAAACTCTATTTAATCAGAAACACACTAGTAATTTCTTCTCGACCATACAGCACGTTAAATTCCACTTTTTTAGCTAAAAATAGCTTTTTGAGGACCTCGTCCTTGTTATCAAAAACTATTGCTGTCTGCTCTGGGTAATGAGAAAAGGGGTCGCTTGTGACCTCAATAACTGCCCCATCGATCTTGATTTGCCTAATGGAGCGCTTATAAAACCGATCTGAACGAATAAATATTAAACGCTTCAGATACTTATCGAGAACCAATTTCTGACCCTGATCATTTTTCTTAAAGTAATAGACCAACTCATCCTTCCCATTGGTGGTTAGGTCACGTTCTTCATTCCAATTAGCGTAAACACCTTGACTAATCATCATAGAAAAAAATACAAGGGCAAGCTGGCCAAATAGAAAAATAACTCTCTTTTTTATGTATCTCATCATATGATCATATCAGCCAAACCTAGTGAAGAAAAAGTAGAGGGCGTCATTCTCATTAATAATGAATCAACTTCACCTTACCTCCCTAAGCATGATGCTTTTTAGCATCTGTTTTCGTATTCCTGCCACTCAAATATTTATCGCAAATTACCCTTTAGAGACTAATGCGAAAGTCATTGTGACTAAATACTCATCTGAGGCAAACTGCATTGTGTACGACACTCAGCAATTCAGCGACAACTGAACAGGCGTCTGGTTCCACACGAAATATAAAAGTGATGTGCATGCTATGATTTACAAAATCTAACACAAATCAGAGGCCAATCTAATTGTTTACTTCACCGAGCACAAAAGTGATGCGCACTCTCGTTACTAAGCAATCGATTTTTATTTCATGAGACTTCTTTCTATTTCTGCAGGCAAGGTAGCCCCATTATTTGGCAATCACCACCCCAACTACAAATCCGTTGCATCAGCTATTCACAAAACAAGTATTAGTACACTAGAAAACCCGCTTCCTATTGAAATCGGTTTGCTAGGCGTTAAAGGCGATGAGCAAGCGGATTTATCTGTGCACGGCGGTATTGAAAAAGCAATTTATGTTTATCCAGCAGAGCATTACTTATTTTGGAATGAACTGCTCACTCGTGAAACCAAAAAATCGACCTCACTTCAATATGGGGCCATAGGGGAAAACTTCACCATTGAAGGTTTGTTAGAGACCGATGTATTTATTGGAGACAAATTACTGATAGGTAATCTGGAATTCTCCGTTGTGAAACTCCGTGAACCTTGTTTTAAGTTCAATGCGAAGTTGGGCTACAAAGGTGCAGCAAAAGCAATGCTGCAATCAGGCTTTAGTGGCTGGTATTTGCGTGTATTAAAAACTGGGGACCTTGCTGCTGGCGCTGAAATCACTTTAGTTCCAAGCTTACGAGAAATATCTATCGCGCAACAAAATCGGAGCCTCTTACATAATCGCAATCAAAAAGATTTGTGGGAATAAAAAAACCCGACCATTACTGATCGGGTTTCTTATTTGCAACTAACTAAAAATCTTAGTCACGTGCATAGATATCCACATCTTTAGTTTCACGTACAAACAGTGTACCGATTACCAATGTCATCGCAGCGATGATGATTGGGTACCAGAGACCGTAGTAAATATTACCGTTTTGCGCTACCAAGGCGAATGAGATTGTTGGCAACAAGCCGCCGAACCAACCATTACCAATATGATATGGCAAGGACATAGAGGTGTAACGAATGCGGGTTGGGAACATCTCTACCAACATCGCAGCAATTGGGCCATAAACCA
>CANBYN010000216.1 GCA_947373615.1 Burkholderiaceae bacterium
CTCTTTTGAGAGAATGTTGCTAGAAATATCTGCGACCAAAGGAATATTGCCGACATCTGGCACGTCAGGGAACTCCACCCCACCAATAGTCTCGTTGGCACAGTAAAGAACATAAGCCGCATCATTCGAAAGTTGCCAAGTTGATCTTGCTGGTATGGTATTAAATTTTTCTGAAGCAGAAGAGGCCGCCAAATGAGCAACTCCATATTTCTGTGCTTCTTTAAAGGATTTTTCTGACCATACCCCAGTGACAATATAGTCTGCCTTAGGACCATTTTTTGCCAAAGGCATGAGATTCATTGGTATAGCTGCGTTCTGACCAAGCCCTCCACCTTGCAAGAGCAAGATTTCATAGTCATTTGGAATATTCATCAAAGTGCGTAGATCACATAACACTTCTTCATACACTTCCATGAAGTCTTTGCTGCGGTGACTAATTTCCATAACGCTAGTACCTAGACCGCGCCAATTCATCATCTCATCAGCAGCCTGCTTCAACACCTCCTCAGGCAAGGTAGCAGGCCCCGCAGCGAAATTGAAAATGCGGCGGTCAAAAGTCATATATTGGCTAGTCTTTTGGTAACGCCTTAAGCGTCGCCTGCCGCATCTGCATTGGAATCAGCAACTGGATCAGAAGATACATCACCTACATCTGCATCATCAACATCACCCTCGTCATCAGAATCGCTTTCTGCAATACGCTGCAAGCCAGACAAACGAGTTCCCTCATCGACATTAATCAAAGTTACACCTTGAGTAGCACGACCCATTTCACGAATTTCAGCAACACGAGTGCGCACCAAGATCCCGCCAGTGGTAATCAACATAATTTGATCTTCTGGTGAAACCAAAGCGGCTGCGACTACTTTACCGTTTCGCTCAGTAGTCTGAATAGCAATCATGCCCTTTGTTCCGCGACCATGACGGGTATATTCAGCAATTGGCGTACGTTTACCGTAACCATTCTCAGTTGCCGTCAATACGCTACTTGGAATAGCCAATCCGTTAGCATCAGTTACAGTGGCTTCAGCGCCATCAGCAGCTTCAGCTGGCGCAACTAGCATAGCAATTACTTGATGACATTCGCCTAAATTCATACCTCGCACACCACGTGCTGTACGCCCCATTGGACGAACATCATTCTCATCAAAGCGTACCGCCTTACCTGCGTCAGAGAAGAGCATCACGTCATGTTGGCCATCGGTAATAGCAGCGCCTACCAAGAAGTCATTCTCATTCAAGTCAACCGCAATGATTCCAGCCTTACGTGGATTTGAGAAGTCAGACAAACGTGTTTTCTTCACTGTACCCAAGCTTGTAGCCATAAAGACGTAATGATCATCTTGATACCCCTTAATTGGGAGAATCACGGTAATCTTTTCGCCTTCAATTAAAGGGAACATATTGACGATCGGTTTGCCACGAGAGGTGCGACTACCTTGTGGAACTTCCCATACTTTGAGCCAATACATACGGCCACGATCGGAGAAGCACAAAATAATGTCATGGGTGTTTGCAACGAAGAGGGTATCAATCCAATCTTCGTTCTTTGTGGCTGTAGCTTGTTTACCGCGTCCACCACGCTTTTGCGCACGATATTCACTAAGTGGCTGACTCTTCATGTAACCCGTATTGGAAAGTGTCACCACCATATCCTGCGGCGTGATTAAATCTTCAGTGAACAGCTCAGTTGCATTCATTTCAATAAATGAACGACGACCCGAATCACCGCCAGCAATACCAAACTCCGATTGAACCTCCTTCAACTCAGTTTCAATCACTTGAGTCACACGTTCAGGCTTAGCCAGCAAATCAAGCAAGTCAGAAATCTCTGACATTACTTCTTTGTACTCGTTCACAATCTTGTCTTGCTCAAGACCAGTCAAGCGTTGTAAACGCATCTGCAAAATTTCTTGCGCTTGACTATCAGACAGGCGATATAAACCAGTCGTTTGCATACCATATTCAGGCAATAATCCTTCTGGACGATAGGCGTTACGGCCTCCAGGAGTATCAGTCTCAGCACGTGCCAACATCTCACGCACCATAGAAGAGTCCCAAGCTTTACTCATCAATTCTTGTTTTGCAATCACTGGATTTGCAGCCGCTTTAATAATCGCAATAAACTCATCGATATTTGCTAAAGCAACAGCTAAACCTTCTAATACATGACCGCGATCACGCGCTTTACGTAATTCAAAAATCGTGCGACGTGTAACCACTTCGCGACGATGTTGCAAGAAGTACTCAAGCATTTGCTTCAAGTTCAACAAGCGAGGTTGGTTATCTACCAACGCCACCATATTCATACCGAAGTTATCCTGTAGTTGAGTACTCTTATATAAATTATTGAGAACCACTTCAGGCACTTCGCCGCGCTTAAGTTCAATCACGACCCGCATACCCGACTTATCAGACTCATCGCGTAAATCAGAAATGCCTTCTACTTTTTTCTCATTCACTAACTCAGCAATACGTTCGAGTAAGTTCTTTTTATTTACTTGATATGGCAATTCATCAACAATGATTGCTTGACGGGCGCCTTTATCCAAATCTTCAAAATGGGTCTTGGCCCGCATAACAACCCGGCCACGGCCAGTACGATAACCCTCACGCACTCCCTGAACGCCATAAATGATGCCGGCTGTCGGGAAATCTGGGGCAGGAATGATCTCAATTAATTCATCAATCGTGCATTCAGGGTTGTGAAGCACGTAGAGACAGGCTGTAACCACCTCATCTAGGTTATGGGGAGGGATATTAGTTGCCATACCCACCGCAATGCCTGAACTGCCATTAATCAGCAAATTGGGCACTTTTGCAGGAAGAATCAGGGGTTCTTTCTCGCTACCGTCGTAATTTGGCCCAAAATCGACCGTTTCTTTGTCCAAATCGGCCAAAAGCTCATGGGCGATCTTGCGCAGGCGGATCTCGGTATACCGCATTGCAGCAGCATTATCGCCGTCGACAGAGCCAAAGTTACCCTGCCCGTCAACCAGCATATAGCGTAGAGAGAAGTCCTGCGCCATTCGAACGATCGTGTCATACACCGCAGAATCACCGTGCGGATGGTATTTACCGATTACATCGCCAACTATACGGGCAGATTTTTTGTAAGCTCGGTTCCAATCGTTGTTTAATTCATACATCGCAAATAAGACGCGACGATGAACTGGTTTGAGGCCATCACGTACGTCTGGCAGGGCTCTGCCGACGATGACGCTCATTGCGTAGTCCAAATAGGACCGCCGCATTTCGTCTTCGAGGGATATTGGCAGTGTTTCTTTAGCGGCTTGTTCCATCTATAAATAATATCATTTTGATGACAGCTAAGCCCTATG
>CANBYN010000217.1 GCA_947373615.1 Burkholderiaceae bacterium
TTTAGCAGGCATGGCAATCTCTAGCGACATCATGAACTTCACCTTTGCTGGTGGTTTATTGATTGGCTTAGCACAAACCGCTACAACCTACAGCGTCATCTATGGGATCTTAGGTCGAAACGTGCCTGCAGAAAAACGCGTATGGGCAATGGGTATTGCGGCAGCCGCAGGATCCTTTGGACAGTTCCTCATGATTCCTGCAGAGCAAGGATTGTTAAGCACCTTTGGCGCGCAAGATGCGCTCCTAATGTTGGCGATCATGGCAAGCTTGATGATTCCAACTGCGTTCATGTTACGTGAGAAGCATTTCACTCACAACCACAAACTTGGAGATCAGACCATCAAAGAGGCTTTGAAAGAGGCCATACGCAATCCGAGCTTTCGATATCTCACATTGGGTTATTTTGTGTGCGGATTTCAGGTCGTGTTTATCGCAGTGCATTTAGCGCCTTATTTAAAAGATCTGTCAGCAACTTATCCTTCAGTGGGTGCGCCAGTGGTTGCCACCACGGCCTTGGCGCTCATTGGTCTATTTAACATCTTCGGAACCTACAGTGCTGGAATAATGGGTCAGCGTCTTCCGAAACGCTATTTACTGTCTGGCATCTATCTTGGTCGCTCCATCGCCATCACTGGATTTTTACTGCTACCATTAAGCCCGACGACGACGTACGTCTTTGCAGCCATCATGGGTTTTCTTTGGCTTTCCACCATTCCTTTAACCAATGGCATTGTTGCGCAAATCTTTGGTGTCAAATACCTCACCATGCTTTCTGGCTTAGTCTTTTTCTCACACCAATTGGGCAGCTTCTGTGGCGCCTTCCTTGGCGGCTATTTATTTGATCGTACCGGTTCGTATTTAATTGTTTGGGAAATAGCAATTGCTCTTGGCGTGTTTGCTTTCTTAGTTAATCTGCCTGTTAAAGAACGGGCAATTACTAGGGCAGTACATGCTTGAGAAAATAAAAGAGGCTGCTAAATCAAGCTCGCGTAAAACCTTTATGCGGCACGTCATTTTTTATGGTTTTATTCTCATAGCCTTGCTGCTGATTTTTGCTGGCTACTATGGGCCAGATATGATGATCGCCGTCACAAATCAGGTCTGGGCGCTATGTGGCTGGTGATCTTCAAATGCATCTAATTCAATAATTTTTCTATACACTGCTCACAATACCTATTTATTATTCCTTGCTTGTTTTAGGTATTTATCAATCATCTCGCCGTAGCACAATGGATAGTGCACATGCCTCCTAAGCGTGGGATACAGGTTCGATTCCTGTCGGCGGGACCAAACTAACCCCATAAGCCTTATACTCTATATGCCATCAGACTCCCCAATCAGGGGAATTGGCAAGTTCGGTAGGATTCTGGGAAGCGTTATAGTTATATATCCCAAAAAAGATGGTTAAGCTTGAAAAAGCATCTTGTTTCAATTATTAAATTTATTTCGCAATAATTCTTTAGAAAACGCCAGTACTTTAACAATATGAAAAAGATTCTCTTCCTAACCACTTTGATATCCCTGCTGGGAGCTTGTACCTATAATCCGCCTGCTGATGATTTTGTGACCAAGGGTCGTGGTATCTATGGTCAAACTGTTTCAAAGAAATGGTTTGATGGTGGGCCATCTGAAGTACAAAAGGAAGCGCTTGAAATGGCAAATGCTCAATGTGGATCTATGGACAAAGGGGTGCTTATTGTAAATTCCCTCCCCTCATATCAGGCGCCATATTATTCTCATGTTGTCCTTTTTAGATGCGGAAGCGTAGAGGAATTAGCGCAAGCAAATGATCAACCCAATCCTGAATCCGACGCTATAAATATCAGCAATTATAAATTCTCAAAAGATCAATGCTCTGTTTGTGCACCGGAATAAGCGATTAAAAAACTTATCCACAGGCAATGTGGATAAATCAGAAAATGTTTTTGTAAGTTGTGGATTTGTATAGACTAACCTAGCTTGCTTAAATAATTAGCAGCCTCTTTTGAAGATCTTTTGCGCTATTGATAATCAAAAATATCCAAATCATTAATCAATTTTGTGTTAAAGCAAGTTGACAAATAGCTCTCTTAATTTAAAAGTTCCCTTACACTTGTCCTCATGGCCACTCTTTCGACCAGCACGCTAGCTGCCCTTGAGGAAATGCTCCAAAATACGGCGCGATCTGCTCCCATTGACTATCTACCGATTTATTTATCGCGCGGTGCTATTGGAGGCCAAGTCATTGGTCATCTCAATCCTGATTTCATTCCTTATCTGCAAGAGTCTTTACAAAAGAATCCCATTGACTTGGTTTCGATTGACAATGATCGTCTATGCATTACGTTAGGTCGACCAAGGGATTTATCAGCCAGCCTATATCACTTGGCTGACAGAATGCGCATGGGTGGATACATTCCCGGTTGGCGCAATGAAGATTTTGCATGGGTAGACCACAACGGTCATAAGTACTTTCGTCTTGAGCGTGCAGCCTTTCGTACCTTTGGCTTTCGTAGCATGGCAACCCATATCAATGGCTATACCGCAAGCAATATGATTTGGTTAGGAAGGCGTAGTGAAACGAAATCAACAGATCCGGGCAAACTAGATAACTTAGCCGCTGGTGGTATTAATGCCGACGAAACTCCTTGGGTTAGTGCCCGTCGTGAACTCTGGGAAGAAGCGGGGGTGCCTCCGCACATTGCTGAACAAGTTGAACCCGTTGGCCGTATTCATATGCGCCGCCCTATTCCTGGGCGTGGATTTCATGACGAACAGCTTTATATCTATGATCTAGAGCTCGCTGATAATTTCGTTCCCACCAATCAAGATGGGGAAGTGAGTGGTTTTATTGAAGTTTCACTAACCGAGGCAGCCGCCAGAATCTTGGCCGATGAATTTACTTCTGACGCCGCATTTGTGACGGCTGACTTCATATTGCGTTGCAATAAATAGACTTTCAATGGATTTAACCCGGCCTTGATAGAGGTCATGCGTCAATTTCCAATTTCGTGGTTAAATCCTAACAAGGATGAAACAGGGGTGCCCTCTAATGCCAAATTGGCTGCGAGGCGCTGAGAAAGACCCTAGAACCCGATCCAGGTAATGCTGGCGTGGGGAGTTGCATCAGACCGACACCCGGTTTCGTCCATCTAAAAACGCTAGGAGATGGACATGAGTACAGGTAAGTCTGAAACTAAAAACGCAAAACACGAGATTCCAAGCTTAAAGAGTTTGGAGCGTGATTTCGGGCAAAAATTTGCCTACCCCGCATCGACCAAAACTTA
>CANBYN010000218.1 GCA_947373615.1 Burkholderiaceae bacterium
CAACTCATCTTCGGTCTTCCCATCCACCATAATGACTGGTCCAATCGAAATCGTAATGAGACCAGGGCTCTTTAGTATGGAATTACGAGGCCAACAGGCTGCTGAATTTTGCGCTACCGGCAAAATATTGGCATTTGTGTTCATTGCCAAGCGCACGCCACCCTTGCGATAAGGCTTAAAAGAGCCGCGGGGCGTTCTTGTGCCTTCAGGATATATCGCAATCCATTTACCCTCATTTAATATCTTCCTTCCTTGAACCTCAACCGCGACTCTTGCCTTTTCTCGGTCTCCTCGATTAATGTGGATCATGCCCATTGAAGCCAAAGCCCAACCAAAAAATGGTAAAAAAAACAGTTCTCTTTTAAAAACAAAACAAAGCTCACGAGGAAAAATGGCTGGATAAGCAATTGTTTCCCAAGCAGATTGATGTTTACCCATCACTATCAATGGAACTTTTGAGTCTTTTGGGATATTTTCTAAACCCTCAATAACATACTCAATTCCACAGATCTTGAATAGCAACCACAGGGTTGTGCGACACCAAAATCGAGCAACGAGATAACGCCCACTAGAATTACTAAAGGGGATAATCAATAAAATCACTGAGGCGCATACGATGATGTATACGATGCTAACGAACAGGAAGATTAGCGAATATAGCCAAATCATCATAAAAACTCTAGCAAGGTTTTAAAACAAGTGCCGCTATTCTAAACAAAGATTTAACTATTGTTAAATTACAAGCCCCTTAATTCCCGACGCAATATTTTGCCGACGTTTGTTTTAGGCAAATCTTCTCTAAATACGATGAACTTAGGGCGCTTATAGTTTGTGATCTCTTTTTTGCAATGCTCTCTGATGTCTTCCTCGGTAAGATTAGGATCGCTTCTTACGATAAAGGCTTTCACTGCCTCACCAGAATCCTCGTCAGGCATACCGACTACGGCACATTCGTGCACTCCAGGCAGTAAAGAAATAACATCTTCAATTTCGTTTGGATAGACATTAAATCCTGATACCAGAATCATATCTTTTTTGCGATCCACAATCTTGGTGTATCCATCGTTATTCATAATGCCTATATCCCCAGATTTGAAATATCCATCTGGGGTCATTACGTTCTTTGTTTCTTCTGGTTTATTCCAGTATCCCGCCATCACTTGTGGACCGCGGATACAGATTTCACCTGGAGTTCCAAATGGAACCTCAATGCCATCCTCCCCCAAAATAATCACTTCAGTACCTGGCACAGGTAATCCAATGTTTCCAGTAAAGCTTTCAATCAATGGTGAATTAACACATGCTACAGGTGAAGTTTCCGATAGACCATAACCTTCTGCAATCGGCGCGCCAGTCATGCTTTGCCATTGATCGGCAACTACTTTTTGCATCGCCATGCCACCACCAATAGTGGCTAAAAGATTTGGTAATTTGACTTGCAAAAATTCTGGTTTATGTATGAGCGCATTAAAGAGTGTATTGACGCCAGGAAAGATATTTATGTCTGGATGCTTTTTCAAAAGATTGATAAAGCCATCAAAATCTCTCGGATTTGGCACCAATACAAGCAAACCACCCTTACGCATGCCCAAAACAGAACATGCTGTTAATGCAAAAATATGGTACAGGGGTAGTGCACATAAAAATACTAGCTGACCTACCTCTTTCCTTTTTAATACAGGCTCTAACCACAACTCTGTTTGAATCACATTTGACAGAATATTTCTATGAAGCAAAATTGCTCCTTTAGAGACCCCTGTAGTGCCGCCTGTATATTGTAGGAAAGCAATACTCTCCAATGTTGCATTCGGTTTAGTCCAGCGATAATTGCCGCCAGTTGTTAAGGCCTCTGTAAACGTGCTATGCCCGTGCAATTGCCATGCAGGCACCGCTTTCTTCACATTGCGAACCACAAAGTTAACGATTGCCCCCTTCAACCCGATCATTTCGCCAATAGATGTGACGATCGCCTTTTTAAGTGGCACACTCTTGGCAATTTGCTCATAAACATGGGCAAAGTTCTCCAGTATGACTAACACAGATGCGCCACTATCCTTAAGTTGATACTCTAACTCGTGAGCGGTATATAAAGGATTCACGTTGACCACAACAAAACCAGCGCGTAGAACTCCTACCATTGCCACTTGGAACTGAACAACGTTGGGCAACATAATCGCCACACGGGCACCGGGTTCAAGACCTAAACTCTGAAGATAAGCAGCAAAGTTTTTTGAATGTCTTTCAAGTTCTCGGTAGGTCATAAACTTGCCCAGGAACTCACAAGCTTTTCGATTCGGGTATCGGGTAAATGCCTCTTCAAACATATCCAATAAAGAGGAATATCCGGTGATATCTACATCATGCGGGACGCCGTCTGGATAATTCTTTAGCCAAGGCTTACTGGGATTTGTCATAAGAAAAATGAATTGAATGCTTGATTAGAATAACAATAATGAGCATGAAGAAAGAAAAAGCCCTCATGCGAGGGCTTTTTATCAAACAATGAAATCATTAGAAACGATAACCAATGCCAACTAATAAATCAGTACCGTTCCCACTAACAGTCATGCCATTTAGGACTGTACCAGTTGTGAGGGTTGCTGATAAAGTTTTGGTTCCGTAAGAAGCATAGTTAACCTCACCAAATGCGTATAAGGACTCAGTAAACATTTGCTTATAACCAAGGCCTACTGTATATCCAGTTAGGTTAGTGGTTTGATAAGCAAGAGTTGGCCCAGATAAACCAATGGTCGTACCAGAATATCCAAGTTTTAAATAAGCTAAGCGATCCTTATCAATCGCGTAACCAGGAGTAAAAACAAGACTAAAAAGATTTTTTACGTTGTAAGTGGCCGTAGTGCTAGCACCACCTACAGGGAGTGTTGCGGGGAGCCCTGGTGTAGCAGTAGAAATAGTGGTGGGCGCAACACTTAACTGTCCAGTCGCTCCAGAGCTTGCGCCTGGATAGTAAGCCGCAGCAACGCCCAAAATATAACTTTCGTTAATTCCAAAGTTATAGCCGAGAGCTAAATTTGCTATACCAGTACTAACATTATTAACGCTACTTGCTGATGCTGCTTGCGATATGCTGGAGTTATACCCCAAAGCCGTAAGAGGGGTGCCCGCATATGGCCCAAATGCAGTAGGCGCTTTAGCCGTATTTGGAGTCACAGCAGTTCCGCTTCCAATACTTGGAACGAACATACCGTATCCAACACCAATTTGACCGTAA
>CANBYN010000219.1 GCA_947373615.1 Burkholderiaceae bacterium
CAAACCGCTGAGATAGCGGGAACGGTGCGAAGTCTGGCATTTGCCCCTGGAACGCTTTCAATGCCTTCAGCGATCAAGCGTGCCAAATTCCTTGTTGCACCATAACGGGAGTAGTACAAAACTAAAATATCGACTTGGTTCATATTCATCTCTTATGATACGGCGATGTGCATTATTCGTAATTATCAATTATGGCTCGCCCTAGGCAAAGAGATCTGGGAGCATAACCGCGGGCAAAATTTACAACAAATCGCCGCAAGCTTGTCTTTTACGACGACTTTATCCTTAATTCCCATGGTTACGATTGCAACCATTCTGATTGGCTACTTACCGAGCGTGATTCAGGTAAAAAATGACTTTAGAAATTGGTTGCTCGATACCTATATGCCAGGCGGCTTAAATCAGCAAGTCTTTATGTACTTAGATCAGTTTTCTGCTCAAGCTCGTGGACTTACCTACTTGGGTTTACTGGGCCTAGTAGTCACCACCATCATTACGTTGGCTGAGATCGAGGGCGCCTTCAATCATATTTTTAAAGTGGAACTAAAACGTCCCCTTTTTAAAAAGATCTTAATTTATTGTGCTGCTACTTTTCTAGGTCCTGTGCTTATGGGTCTTGGGATCTATTTAAGCGGCGTCTTATTTAGCGTCTCGGAAGGGTGGATCACCACAGTCTCCTTTGGGTTTCGCCTAGTGGCGACAATTACCCCCATCTTGCTCGCGATCCTCGTTTTTGCGGTGATTTATAAAATCCTGCCGTATTCCAAGGTGATTTGGTCAGACGCATTTATAGGGGCCTTGGTCACCACTCTGACATTTGAGGTCATGAAATTCGGATTCGCCATTTTTCTTGGTTATTCCGCTTTCTACAAAACAGTCTATGGGGCATTTGCAATCGTTCCGCTGGGGCTTCTTTGGATTTATCTGACATGGTGGATAACCCTTGCTGGGGCAGTTTTGGTAGCCAATTTGCCCAATATCCGTAGTGGCCTCATTAGGGTTATTCGTTACTAAATCCAGCCCTTAAAGCCTTGATTCAAAGAGGGCTTGGGGATATATTGAGTCTATACATGGAATTATTCCGGAGACAAAATGAAAGTTCGTGACATCTTACGCGTAAAAGGAAGCACCCTTTTTACAGTAGCCCCAGATACCGCATTACAAACCGCTGTACTAGTCATGAGTGAGCATGACATCGGCTCTTTGGTGGTGATGGAGTATGACAAGCTAGTGGGAATCTTGACATTCCGTGAAGTGATTAGCGCATTAGCAAAACACCATGGCAAATTAGATGGGCTTAATGTCAACACTGTCATGAATCAAAATCCGTTGGTTTGCAATATGGAAACTGAAATTGATGAAGTGCGCCGCATGATGCTGGTGGATCACGCGCGCTATTTGCCGGTGGTAGACCAAAAAATGTTGATGGGGGTTATCTCCTTCTATGACGTTGCCAAATCCGTTGTTGAAGCGCAAGACTTTGAAAATACAATGCTCAAGGCCTATATTCGCGACTGGCCCGAAGATAGCGAAAAGGCCGCTAACTAGGCCGCTCCATCCGTAACTTCCTGACCAATGCCATAATGTTGGTATGTCAGGAAATACTTTAGGCCTTCTTTTTACTGTCACCACGTTTGGTGAATCCCATGGTCCCGCAATTGGGGCTGTTGTTGACGGTTGCCCTCCAGGAATGTTGCTCAGTGAAGCAGACTTGCAGCACGATCTTGATCGACGTAAGCCTGGTACCTCTCGTCACGTAACGCAACGCAAAGAAGAAGATAGGGTTGAAATTCTGTCTGGCGTTTTCGAAGGCAAGACAACCGGCACCCCCATTGCTTTATTGATTCGCAATACCGATCAACGCAGTCAGGATTACGGCGATATTATGCAAACGTTCCGTCCTGGACATGCTGACTATGCTTACCAGTACAAATATGGCCTGCGCGATCCTCGTGGCGGTGGCCGCTCTTCTGCGCGCCTGACTGCGCCCGTAGTCGCAGCTGCAGCGATTGCTAAAAAATGGTTACATGAAAAATATGGCACCGAGTTTTATGGCTATATGAGTCAATTGGGCGAGCTAGAAATTCCATTTAAAGATGCTGCTGAAATTGAACGCAATCCATTTTTTGCCGCCAATGAGCAAATCATTCCTCAACTAGAAAGTTATATGGACGATTTGCGCAAAGCAGGGGATTCCTGTGGCGCGCGTATTGAGGTTCGTGCTCGTAACGTTCCGATTGGTTTAGGTGAGCCTTTATTTGATAAGTTGGATGCCGATATTGCGCATGCCATGATGGGAATTAACGCTGTCAAAGGGGTTGAGATTGGTGCTGGCTTTAAATCGGTATCGCAACGCGGTAGCGAACATGGTGATGAATTGCATCCAGACGGTTTTGCAAGCAATAATTCCGGCGGCACTTTAGGTGGCATCAGTAGCGGACAAGATTTACGGGTATCGATTGCTATTAAACCGACCTCTAGTATTTTGAGTCCAAAGCAATCCGTCGACATGTCAGGTAAGCCCATGACGGTCCAAACGAAAGGTCGTCATGATCCTTGCGTAGGGATTCGTGCAACCCCGATTGCCGAGGCCATGCTCGCATTGGTATTGATGGATCATGCCTTGCGACATCGCGCACAATGTGCTGATGTAGTGGTGCCTACACCCTCAATACCGGCATCTCAGCCAGGTGCCAGCCTTGATTAATACCTTTAATTGAGATGACGCCTTCTCTTCGATGGGCCTTCGGGTCCTTTTTCTTTTTATATTTTGCTTATGTGGGACTCGTATCCCCGTATGCAAGCCTCTTTTTTTTAGATCGAGGCTTTAGCGTCGTCGAAATTGCTGCGCTGATGTCTATGTTGCAGATCACTAGAATCATTGGGCCATTTTCCTGGGGATGGCTATCTGATTACCTCTCCAATCGCATCAGCATTATTCGTTTTTGTGCTTGCCTAGCAGCAGTGGTTTTTCTCTGTATTTTCTTTTTGCATAGTTATATTTCATTCTTTATTTGGATGTTCGTTTTACACACCATCCTTAGTAGCCTAATGCCTCTTGGCGAATCAGCAACCATCCACGCCCTGTATAAAGATAACTCTTTTAATAAACGCTATGGCCGCTTACGTTTATGGGGCTCAATTGGTTTTATTGCCATGGTACTGATTGCAGGCGAATTATTTCAACGCAAATCAATTGAGCTTTATCCCATCGTTGGCGTCAT
>CANBYN010000220.1 GCA_947373615.1 Burkholderiaceae bacterium
GTTGATGAGTGGCTCTGGTTCTGAAAACCGTGCAACTGAGATTTCTGAAATCTCCCGCTCGCTCAAATCTCTTGCAAAAGAATTGCAGTGCCCGGTAGTAGCACTCTCCCAGTTAAATCGTGGCTTGGAGCAACGCCCAAATAAGCGTCCCATCATGTCCGATTTGCGTGAATCAGGTGCGATTGAGCAAGATGCCGACTTGATTATGTTTATTTATCGTGATGAGGTGTATCACCCTGATACCACTACTGATAAAGGGATGGCTGAGATCATTATTGGCAAGCAGCGTAACGGCCCTATTGGTACAGTCCGTTTAAGCTGGCAAGGTCCTTATACCAAGTTTGATAACTTGGCGATGGGGTCTGTTGGCTATTCCTCTGGCGGGTACGAACCGTTTTAAAAAATCGATTACTCAACGGTGCATTGAGATATTAATTTTTCATGAGTGGATTTGGCGCTGGCAAATCTACATGAATGGGCGGCACACTTTTTAAATACACTGCGATGGCATGACGATCCTCATCGGTCAATTGAGAAGTGCCTTGAACGACGGCTTTCATCCCAGAGCCCACTAGATCGGAGTCTGGCGTCATCCCGGTCTTTAAGAGTAGCTCTATATCTGAGATAGACCAACTTCCAATTCCCGTCTGAACGTCGGATGTGATGTTAGGCGCATTTTGTTTATCTGGACCACCAATATTTCCAGAAAAAGATTTACTGGTTTTTAGTGCACCTAGAACATTGCGCGGTGTGTGGCATTCCTCGCAGTGGGCAACGGCATGCACGAGATAGTTTCCGCGATTCCAGTTTGGATCATGGCTTAGATCTGCTGCCATGGGTCCAGGAGTAAAAAACAAGGTTCGCCAAAACGCTAACAGTGGACGCCAGCTAAATGGAAATTTCAATTCATGCGTTTTGTTTGCCAGTGGCACCGTAGGCAAACTCATCATGTAGTCGTATAAATCGTCCACATCATGATCGCTTAACTTGGTAAAAGAGGTAAAAGTAAATGCGGGGTAGAGATATTCGCCGTGTCGCCCGATGCCATTTCGCAGCGCCCTTTTAAAGTCTTCCTTACTCCAGTTGCCAATACCATACTGTTGATCGGGAGTGATATTGGGGGTGCGAAAAGTGCCAAAAGGGGTATCTAATCCAAGGCCACCGGACGGCAGTTTACGATTTTGTGTAATCGCATCATTTGCAGATCCTCGGGGCGTCATATGGCATCCATAACAATCAGCGCCATCAAATAGATATTTACCGCGCAGGATTGAATTGGAGTCAGCGGTGCTAGCGGCGCTGATGATGGTTAGTCCTAGGGCAAGTACGATCTTTTGCAATGGCATGAAATCTCTCATATAGACTTTCTCAATAGGCTGCCGAGGGCATTGGCAGCCTTCCTATCAATCCGTTTGTGCATCATTGCCCAATGATTAAACAATCGGAATGGTGGTGGGCGTAATTCCTTTGGCCTCTGCATGGGTTTGTGAAAATCCCAATCCTTGAAATGGATGAGCGGGATCCCAAGGCACGGGCGCTCTTTTGGGTTGCGATCCTGCCAGAGGAAATGCAAACATCAAGGACTCGGCTGAATGATGGGAAATGTTTCCCGTTTTCTGGTGGTTTTCTTGGTGTATGTGACCATAAAATACCGTCACATACTCATGCCCCTTTAAGAGATCAATGGCTTTGGCGCCATCATTGGTTGACCAATCCCATGCAGGATACAAATCAAATAATGGGCGATGGGCAAATACCACGATGGGCTGATCTTTGTTATGTTTAGACAGATCATCGCTCAACCACTGGAGTTGGGATTCTCCTATTAAGCCATTGGGATCCGAGACATTATCAAGGGCAATAAAATGCACCCCTTTATGATCAAAGCTGTAATTGCTCGCCCCAAACATGGATCTGTAGGTCTCGCCGTTATCAAGGCCGGCATCATTTTCACCGGGGATAAATTTCACATTCTTCACTTTTAAGTCGCTAACAATCGCCTTAAATTCTTTCATGCGTTGTTTGCGAACTGCTTCATCAGGGGTGCCGTGGGTAAGATCGCCGGTAAACATCACAAAATCGGGTTGACGCTTGAGCGCATTGATTTCAGCTACCGCTCTCTTGAGGGTGTTTTTGGCCTCAGGATTGGGCGGCCCTTCAAAACCCCAATGGGTATCGGTCATTTGCACAAAAAAGAAATCTTGTCCTGCGGCGGCCAAAGACTCACCCCAAGGCCCAAGACTTGATGCAAAAACCACGCCACCAAGACCTGCCAGTTTTATAAATTCTCTACGATTCACGGCGTTATTCATCGTCATCTCCAAAAAATAGGGCCAAAATTGGCGCCTTCACTATGCAATACTCACGAGAACTCGGTTTTATTCCCAAGTCCCAAAGAAGATGATTAAAACTTCAGTGATCATTTCAGGAATAAATTGTTTGCATGGTCGGTATAAGACTTTGAAACATGGAAAGATTGAATGATGTCATCCCATAACAAAGAGCAACGTTTCCAAGCGGTGATGCTGCCTCACTTGGATTCGGCATTCAATTTGGCAAGATGGCTTGCACTCAATCAATACGATGCGGAGGATATAGTGCAGGAGTCTTATTTAAGGGCATTTAAGTTTTTTGAGGGATTTCATGGGGATGATGGTCGAGCTTGGTTGCTGGGTATTGTGCGCAATACTTTTTTCAGTCTCTATCAAAAAAATAAAATGCAATCCCAACACGTTTCATTTGAAGAGGAATTGCACGGTAATCAGAGTGAAGAGTTATTTCCAAATGGGCAGTTTGAAAACAATCCAGAATCACTGCTCATTCATAAAGATAATCGCCAGCAAGTTGAACAAGCTTTGAGGGGATTGCCTGTTGAGTTTCGGGAGGTAGTCGTTATGAGGGAATTGGACGAACTGTCCTATAAGCAGATAGCCAGTATCGTTGGAATACCAATTGGAACAGTGATGTCACGATTGGGGCGCGGTCGAAAACAGTTAGCTCAACTACTAAAGTCAAATAATCGAGTGCAAGATGAATCATAAAGAAATCATTGATCTACTGCCAGCCTACTTGGACAAGGAACTGGGCATCTCGGATGCCGCTGCTATTGAGCAACATCTGCCCCAATGTCTTGAGTGTCAGCGAGCTCTTGAAGAGCAACGCCAAGTAAGTCAACTACTAAAGCAAGAAGCAACCTACTTTGT
>CANBYN010000221.1 GCA_947373615.1 Burkholderiaceae bacterium
CAGTCTAACCAAATTCTTTCGATGGCCATATCAATCCCTACTATATCGCCATCATGACTTAAATAAGCGCCTCGCTCTGACAACATTTCATCTAACTGGGGATTGCGATGGGTAATGCCCCAGATAGGGCGCCCTGTCCATAGATACTCATAAAACTTGGAGGGAATATATTCAGCACACCACTCATCATTACCATGAAGCAAAATTAATACATCTGCTTCCTGCATTCTTTCTACCGCACGCTCACGTCCAGATTTTCCCGTCACAGGATCTTTTTCAAGACGACCATACGTAATAAGTACATCTTGAAATCCCAGTTGATTTATAGCTTCAACGGTTAATACATCCAAAGCAGCGCCATAGGCATGCACACGAATCTTTTCACGGGCCTGCGGGTATTTTTTAAACAATGAATGCAGTGCATTCAATATTATTGATAGCGAACGATCTTTAGCCAAAGATCCAGAGTGGGACAAATTTAATGTATCCCCATAGAGATGCTGCTTAGCTTCTTTCAGCCCACCAGGAGGTTCAGCCCCTGGAAGAACCATAAAGCCATGGGCATTGCCTGGCGTATTGAGATTGGTATTCCGGGTCTTAGCGTAATGCAAGGCACCATCAGTGAACCACCAAGCAAAATCTGCATACTGAATAATTTTCTTTTCCAGGTAATGTCTAAATCGTGCATCTCTATTTTTGGGCTTATCGGCACCTTCGTCTATTGGACTTTTGCGAATTACCATCGGGTCATGAATCTCTACTATCCATTTGACCCCAGTAACCATCTTTAGCCATAAACCCGCCAAATGGGCTGACCATGCACCACCAGTGGAATACACCAAATCAATCTTGCCATCACGTATTAATTTATACCCATGCATGAATGCAGGCATTGCCCAAGACCACTGACTTGAATAGCCAAGGCAGATTTTTTCCAAGCCTATGAATGGTGCCAGAAAAATAGAAACCGTTCTAGTGAAAAGCTTATAAATAAATCCACGACCATATTGGTTGGCAATCCAATGGCGAAAATCAAACCGAAAAGCAGCTGGGCCCCAAGCTAAGTATTGGCGATGAGGGAATCGTTGATCTTTGATTCCAGTAATTGCGCTAAACACTGTTGGCTCAATACCCGCTTCCAGCAGATAAGGAATTTTGTCGGTTATTGTTTGACTAGCAGCACGACCATCCATATTAAAACCATGCGACAAAATCAACCAGTTTTTCTCTGTTAGCTTGGTTGGCAGCATCTTATCCAATAGCTACAATTAATTGCCTGCAACAATTGACATCACTGCCATACGCACAGCAATACCAAAGGTTACTTGATTTAATATCACTGACTGCAGTCCATCTGCCACAGCGGAGTCAATTTCTACACCACGATTCATTGGGCCAGGATGCATCACAATCGCATTGGACTTAGCCAATGCTAAGCGGGAAGGTGTCAAACCATATTGTCTAAAAAAGGCATCTCCCTCAGGCACTTGTCCCGCTTCCATACGCTCTTTTTGAATACGCAGTGTCATTACAACGTCCACATCTTTTAATCCTTCCTCCATACTATGAAAGACTTTCACACCCAACATATTTAAATCGCTAGGCAATAGACTTTCTGGGCCAATAGCATGAATATCTTCGCATCCTAAAGTAGTTAATGCGTGAATATTGGATTTCGCAACTCGACTATGAACAATATCTCCAACGATTGCTACTTTTAAGCCTTTGAAATTTTGTTTAAAGTGGCGCATCGTATACATATCCAATAAACCTTGAGTTGGATGCTGATGACTACCATCGCCAGCATTGATTACGTGCACATGTGAGGGAACATGATTAGCAATTTCGATCGGCGCTTTAGATACCCCATGACGCACTACAAAAATATCTGCCTGCATCGCTACTAAATTATCAATCGTATCCAAAAGACTCTCGCCTTTAGCGGTAGAAGATGTGGAGATATCCAAATTGATCACATCGGCTGATAAACGCTTGGCAGCAATTTCAAAAGTAGTTCTTGTTCTTGTGGAGTTTTCGAAGAATAAATTAAATACACTTTTTCCGCGCAAAAGGGGAACCTTCTTCACTTCGCGAGAAGGGTCAGTCACGCTTACGAACTGTTGTGCTGTATCCAAAATATGAAGAATTTGCTCTTTTGGAAGACCTTCCAAAGTCAAGAGGTGAGTTAACTCTCCAGCAGCATTAAATTGGTTCATCAAACTCTCTCCTCTAGCTGAAAGATGAACTTACCAGCTGCATCTTTTGCTAAAACCAAAATTTGCTGCTCGGGCACCTGAACTTGCTCGCCAACAAAATCAGCACTTACAGGAAGTTCGCGACTACCTCTGTCCGCAAGTACCATCAACTCAACTTGAGCAGGACGGCCGAAATCAAATAACTCATTTAAAGCCGCCCTTACTGTTCTACCAGTAAGCAGCACATCATCAATCAAAATAACGTTTGCTCCATTGACATCAAACGGTAGGTTTGTGGACATGGTGCTAGCAGTTCTTAAGGCAGTCATGCCCTTCTCCGCATAATCATCGCGATGAAAAGCGACATTAATAACCCCATAGTGAGGTAGACCCAAATCTTTAGCCAACCGCTCCGCTATCCACGCACCACCCATGGCTAAACCAGCCAATTCAAAAGAACCAAGTTGCGCTCTTTTGCGCAAATTTTCTAATAGCTTTGCATATAACAGTTCAGCGTTCATTCTGTAGTTCCAGCACTATTCATATCATTTACCAATTAAAAACTGCAATGCATTACTCCGCAAAATATTGTTCCAAGATCAGAACCGCCGAATGCGAATCTAGATTGTCCCGCATCTCGGGATTGCTCCCCAAAACTGCCGAGGTATAACGCTCATCTACCCAGGCGACTGGTAAACCAAATCTACCATGCAGTTGGTTTCCGAACCGCTTAGCCTTGGCAGTCATTTGGTGCTCGGTACCATCAGGATGGGTTGGAAGCCCCACCACTACTTGGTTTGGCTGCCATTCTTTAAAGAGGTTTTCTATTTCCTGAAATAAGACATCTAAACTAGGGGCGGTAATGGTCCTCAAAGCTTGACCTGCTCCACTGACTGAGTTGCCCACCGCCACACCTACTCGGCGCGTGCCGTAATCAAAGGCTATCACCGTTATCGGCGCGGCTCCATGCTTAGGCATGCCCCGCCTC
>CANBYN010000222.1 GCA_947373615.1 Burkholderiaceae bacterium
GATTACCGTGCCACCATCAGCAACAACGATTTCAGTCAGAACACCAGCAGAAGGTGCCGGCACTTCAAGAACAACTTTATCTGTTTCGATTTCGATCAAGATCTCGTCTTGACCTACTGCATCGCCGACTTTCTTTTTCCATTGCAATAAAGTTGCCTCAGCAACTGATTCAGAGAGTTGTGGAACTTTAACTTCAAAAATAGCCATGATTAATCCTGTTTATTTGTATGTATATTGAGCGATGAAGACGATTATTTCGTGATCACGTAACCTTTGAGTTTGGCAAAGGCAGCATTTAATAAAGACTTCTGCTGTTCTTGGTGTAGATGTGCGTAACCACAAGCGGGTGATGCTGATGCAGGGCGACCTGAGTAACCCAACTTCATGCCATCAGACATGTTTTCCAAAATGTTGTGCTGGACAAAGAACCATGCGCCTTGGTTTTGCGGCTCATCCTGACACCATACTATCTCTTCCAATTTTGGATACTTCTTCAACTCAGCAGCTAATGCTTTATGAGGGAATGGATAGAGCTGCTCCAAACGAATAATGGCGGCATCAGCAATTTTCTTCTCATCACGTTGCTTAACCAAATCGAAATAAACCTTGCCCGAACACATAATCAAACGGGTAACCTGTTTAGAATCAATTGCGCTATCACGTTCAGGCAACACAGTTTGGAAGCCGCCTTTGGTAAATTCAGATAATGGTGAGGCTGCTTCTTTATTGCGGAGTAATGATTTTGGAGTCATCAAGATCAACGGCTTGCGGAACTGACGAATCATCTGACGACGCAATACATGAAAGATTTGTGCGGCAGTTGTTGGCTGAATAACCTGCATATTAGTGTCAGCACATAACTGCATGAAACGCTCAAGACGCGCTGAGGAGTGCTCTGGGCCTTGACCCTCATATCCGTGTGGCAACATCATGACTAAACCATTAGCACGACCCCACTTCACTTCACCAGAAGCGATGAACTGATCGATCACTACTTGAGCGCCATTTGCAAAGTCGCCAAACTGAGCTTCCCAGATGGTTAAGGTATTTGGTTCAGCAGCTGCATAGCCGTATTCAAATCCAAGCACAGCCTCTTCCGAAAGAATAGAGTCAATTACCTCGAATGGGGCTTGATCTTTAGTGACATGCTGAAGACCAATGTAAGTGCCGGTATCCCATTTCTCACGATTTTGCTCATGTAATACCGCATGACGGTGCGTAAAGGTTCCGCGACCGCTATCTTCACCGGATAAGCGAACTGGGTAGCCGCTAGCAACTAAGGACGCGAAAGCCATATGCTCTCCCATACCCCAGTCAATACTGACTTCACCACGCCCCATTGCCGCACGATCGTTGTAGACCTTTGCAACTAACGGATGGGCTTTGAAGCCCTCTGGAATTGTTGAAATCTTTTCAGCCAAACGCTTCCACTCAGTTAATGGAATTGCTGTATCGGCTTCATCAGTCCATTTCTTATTCAAAAATGGCGCCCAATCAACAGCGTACTTTCCTTTGTGGTTGCTTAACACTGGGTCTGAAGTCTGCCTTCCCTCGTCCATTGCGGCACGATACTCTTTAACCATTAGATCACCAGTGCCAGCAGGTAATACGCCTTGGGTTTCTAGTTTGTCAGCGTAGACTTTGCGAGTTCCAGGGTGCGCTGCAATAATTTTATACATCAATGGCTGAGTCATTGCAGGGGAATCTTGCTCATTATGACCAAGCTTACGGAAGCAAATAATATCGATCGCCACATCTTTATGAAACTTCATGCGGAACTCAACCGCCAATTTGGTTGCCAATACCACCGCCTCAGGATCATCGCCATTTACGTGCAACACAGGAGCATCAACAATCTTCATAATGTCCGTGCAGTACAAGCTAGAACGTAAATCACGTGGGTCTGATGTTGTAAAACCAATCTGGTTATTAATAACGATGTGAACAGTACCGCCAGTGGAATAACCACGAACTTCCGACATTGCCAAGGTTTCTTGCATCACGCCTTGACCAGCAATCGCAGCATCGCCGTGAACCAACACTGGCATTACTTGCTCACCCAACATATCGCCACGACGTTCCATGCGGGCACGTGCGGAACCTTCAACCACTGGGTTTACGATTTCTAGGTGGGATGGGTTAAATGCCAAAGATAAGTGAACAGGTCCGCCAGGCGTAGAGATGTCACTTGAAAAGCCTTGGTGATATTTCACGTCACCAGCTGGCAATGTTTCTGGTCCCTTATGCTCAAACTCAGCAAACAAGTCTTTCGGCATCTTCCCTAAGGTATTTACTAATACGTTGAGACGACCGCGGTGAGCCATGCCAATCACAATCTCTTGGACACCCTTGCTACCAGAATCACGGATTAATTCATCCATGCAGGCAATAAAACTTTCGCCGCCTTCAAGGGAGAAGCGTTTCTGACCAACATACTTTGCTTGAAGATAACGCTCCAAGCCTTCTGCAGCAGTAACACGATCTAGAATCTGACGCTTCTCATCTACATTAAATCGTGGAGTTGAGCGGATGGACTCTAACTTCTCTTGCCACCACTTCTTAATCTTTTGGTCAGCAATAAACATGTACTCGACACCAATCGTGCCGCAATATGTTTCGCGCAATGCTTGCAGCAATTCGCGCAAAGACATTTCATTTTTGCCAAAAAATGTGTTGCTCGTATTAAAGACGATGTCCATATCGCCATCTGTAAAGCCATAGAAAGCAGGATCTAACTCAGGAATATCCTGGCGCTCTGTCCGCTTTAATGGATCCAAGTTTGCCCAGCGATTACCGACGTTGCGATACGCGGCAATTAACTGCTGAACAGCAACGCGTTTGCGTCCCATTGCTGAGTCAGCCGAATCAGAAATAGTTCTGATAGGGCCTTGCTTAGCACGCTCAGCAAATGAAGCAACAATTGGTCCGTGGGCAACGTCAGTTCGTTCAGAACCATCGACTGCTGGGACCTGTTTCACGTTATCAAAATAATCTCGCCAATGATCAGCTACGGAAGCTGGATCGTGCAAGTAGGATTCGTAGAGTTCCTCTACGTAGGGGGCGTTTCCGCCGAAGAGATAGGAATTATCTCTTTGATCCTGCATCATGATGCTCACCTTTCATCGGGTTTCCCG
>CANBYN010000223.1 GCA_947373615.1 Burkholderiaceae bacterium
AAGGTTGATCAAAGAGCGCATGCCGAGTCTGAATATTAAGCTGCGTCGATCGAAAGATCTTTGTGGATGGAGTTTGGTTGAGGGTGACTCCGGAGTTCTAGTGCCCTTGCTAGTGACTCACCATCAATTAGCTCCTGGATTGCAAGATAATCTATATGGCTTGTTTTATAGCAAACGAGAGGCGCACTCTTACCTAAAGGCGATAGCCAAAAAACATCATCTTTGTGAAGCATTGCTTGGTTTGGAAAAGAGGATTGAAGGTAAATCTTGTTTTGGATATCAAGTAAAGCAATGCGGTGGAGCTTGCCTAAATCTTACCCCCATTGGATTGCATAACTTACAGCTGAAGACTGCATTGGAGCTTTTTAAGGTGCAGGTATGGCCTTATTCTGGGCCGATCGCAATCAAAGAGGGCGGCGAGATGATTGTGATTGATAAATGGTGCTATCTCGGTACCGCTATTAATCAAGATGAGCTTTATGAGCTAACTGAATCTGGAGAGGCTGAGTTTGATCTCGATATCTATAAGATTGTGAAAAAAGCTTTGTCAGGGCCTTATAAAAATCAAGTTATCCAGCTTTAAATGGGCTCGTTTATTTGGTAATGCTAAAAAGTTGGGCTGGGATACAGTTGTTGAGAAACGTACTTACCGTTTCTATCTACTTTGACCAAAACCATGTCACCAACATTAACCACTTTTCCAGTGAATGCCTCAATATTGACATGATGGGTTACTAAAATAATTGGTGTTTTAGGACTCTCTTTAAGTTGAGCTTGAATGAGCTTTTCTAAATCCAAGGTTGTTTGTTTTGCAAGACTCATATCGTCAAAGAAAGAACTCAACGCAGAGGAAATCTGGACAGGATCCTTATTTAATAGAGTGGCAGTTTCAATACAGCGACACCAGGGGCTGCTAAAAACTTTTGCAGAAGATATTCCTTGTTTGCTTAACCACTGGCCAATGTTCGCCGCTTGTCTCTTGCCGTTCTCACCAAGATTTCTTTGGGTGGAACATTTATCGAGCTGATAACCTGAGGGGTCGCCATAACCTGGCGCATCAGCATGGCGCATCAGCAGCACATGTTGGCCATCAGTAAGCTCGCTTGCCAGGTTTGCGCTTGCTGGTAAAGCAATAAAAATAAGTAAGATGCTTACGAATAAGGAGCTGAATATTTTCACTATGGATGGCTTCTTGGCGCTGATGAGGTTCTCAGTGTATATAAAATTACAAAATAACGTAGGCCTATTGATTTATCGCCCTTTACCAGGGCAGTCTTTCTCCTGAATAAGAGACAAAGCTACCAGAATCTTTAATCTCTAGACTCTCGATTACCTCGAACATTTCCGATGCCGCTTGATTTGCGGGTCTACCAATTTGTTCCCCGCGAAATGGCTTTGATAGCCTGGAGTTCACTGTGCCAGGATGCATGGCGATTAAGACTGTATTGGGTTTGGTGCGAGACCATTCAATCGATGCCGTTTTCACCAGCATGTTTAAGGCTGCCTTAGAGCTGCGATAGCTATACCATCCACCTAAACGATTGTCTTCAATGCTGCCAACTTTGGCTGAAAGAGTAACCATGATGCTATTTTGAGGATCAAGCAATTTTGCGAAATGTCGAATTGTGAGCGCTGGTCCAATAGCATTGATTTTCATCAGCTCCATGAGTTGTTCGGCATTGAGATCATCAAGTCTCTTTTCTGGCATCCAGCTACTCGAATGCAATACCCCCACTGCATTAATGATGAGTTGAAAAGGCGCCAAGGGGGGGAGTGCATTTGCACAGACTTCTATTGACTCGAAGTTTTGATAGTCAATTGGAGGCTCTGAATGACGATGAATGCCTATGACTTCAGAGCATGCAGGATTGTTTTTAAGGAGCTCCACAAAAGCCGTGCCGATAGTGCCTGATGAGCCTATTACTAGTGCGCGGAACGGGGTTGGAAGTAGTGTCATTAAAATTTCTTAAGAATATGGCTGAAGGTAATGGTATTCACTAAGTGTAAGCGCTCTACTTAAAACGCTGGATATCGATGCTAACTTGTGTCGAACAATACCCATCATGCCCATTACGGGTGCGTTAGACGCATTCAGACCCATGAAATGTATGAAATCGCCAGATGTAACAGTATTAAATTAGAATCTGCATATTCAATTTACATCTTGAGCTAAGGGTCGAAATGCCAGCATTTATTTACAAGTTATCAGGCGCAGGGATTTTGTTTTTATTTATCCTGATCGTTGAGTTATTGAGTGCGGTGTTGCCGCCATTATTTCCGCGGGACCCAACCCCTGAAAGCTTTCGCTTAGGTTTAGCCTTATTCTCCCCAATAGGAGCTTCAGTTGGCGTACTCATTGGCTTCTTGTTAAATCAAGCGCATGCCAATATCAATCAAATTAGCTCATTAGTAGCGACTGAGGCAGGACAGATAAATAATTTAGACCGCTTACTTTTGCGCTTCGGAGATCATGACTCACTTGTAATCAGGAATAATTTGAAAGGTTATCTCGAATCGATTATTCGTGATGAATGGCCAGAGCTAAAGCTAGAGCGTGGCAGCAATAAGACCCACATGAAATGGCGCACCATTTCACAAGAGTTATTCAAGTTAGATCCTAAGACGCCAAAGCAACTTGCCATCTATACAGAAATTTTGGAAGCCTCAGAGCAGGTAGCTGAAAGTAGAGAGTCCAGGATTGATCGTGCTTCCCAAAAATTACCTAAGGTCTTTTGGTTTGCGATGCTCATATTGTTATTGGCTATTTGCAGCATCGGCTTGTTGGTGGGCACTGAAGATAAGGTAACCCCATTTGGATTGGGAATTTTCCCAGTTGTCTTTGGAGTAATGCTAGGTCTATTGGTGATCTTTGATCAGCCCTTCAAAATGAAGAATGGCATCAAGTCAACCGCTTTAGAAAAAACCTACGATTCCATTTCCACCAGGGATGAATAATCAGATTGAATAGAACGGAATAAATAATGGGCGATTCAAATACCGGAATTCTAGGAAAAATCAGCGCTGCATTAGGGAAAAAGCAGGCTCCTCCAAAACCAGAAAACACACTGACTCCAGACGAAGCATTGCAACGTTTATTAGCGGGGAATGAGCGTTATTTCACT
>CANBYN010000224.1 GCA_947373615.1 Burkholderiaceae bacterium
TTGATGTGGTTTGTGAGCCGGATATGGTTGAGCTTAAAAATGCAATTGAGCAATCCAATAAAGAAATCAGCAACCGTTTTGACTTCAAAGGCTCTGATAGTCGTGTCGAGCAGAAAGACGAAGCGCTCATTTTATTTGGTGATGATGACTTTAAATTAGGTCAAGTGCGTGATGTGCTGATCAATAAAATGGCCAAACGTAATGTGGACGTGCGTTATCTCAAAGATGACAAAACAGAAACTATTGGCGGTGATAAGCGCAAACAAACCATGAAGATTCAGAAAGGCATCACCTCTGAGCTTTCCAAAAAAGTGGTGCGCATTATTAAAGACAGTAAGATCAAAGTGCAAGCAAGCATTCAAGGCGATGCAGTACGCATCACTGGCGGCAAACGCGATGATTTGCAAGAAACGATGGCCTTGCTCAAAAAAGAAGTTACCGAGGCTCCATTGGGCTTTAATAATTTCCGTGACTAAGGTCCCGGTAAAGATAGCCCCAGCAAGCCAAGAGGCGATTGAGCGTTTTTGTGATGCTTGCTGGTTAGAAGATGGGCTGGCGCAGAATAGTCTAGCAGCCTATCGCCGAGACTTATTGTTGCTAGCCCAATGGCTATATAAGAATTTAAGTTTAGATCTTTATTCTGTCGCCGAAAAAGATCTCATGGCTTACATCGCTCACCGCCGAGCTGATAAAGCCACTACAGCGAATCGGCGCTTAACGGTCTTTAAGCGTTTTTACCGTCATGCTCTGCGGATTAATTTGGTGAAATATGATCCATGCATTGGATTGCGAGCCGCTAAACAGTCGCTGCGTTTTCCAAAAACATTAAGCGAAGATCAAGTGACGGCTTTACTCAATGCTCCCGATGTTCAAACGCCGCTTGGTTTGCGAGATCGCACGATGCTAGAACTAATGTATGCCAGTGGTTTGCGAGTTTCAGAAATCGTCTCTCTTAAAACTGTGGCACTAGGATTAAATGAGGGTATTGTGAGGGTGGTTAATGGCAAAGGTGGGAAAGAGCGTTTAGTGCCTTTTGGGGGTGAAGCAGGGCAGTGGCTTAGAAGATATTTAGCGGATGCACGCACCCCTTTGCTCGAGGGTAAAACAACCGATGCCGTTTTTGTGGGGCGTCATACCGGCACCGGATTAACTCGTCAGGCATTTTGGGCGCTCATCAAACGTTATGCAATAGTAGCAAGCATTCCAGTGGCGTTATCGCCGCATACCTTACGTCATGCTTTTGCCACCCATCTACTAAACCATGGAGCCGATTTAAGGGTGGTGCAGTTGTTATTGGGGCACGCAGACATCTCTACTACGCAGATCTATACCCACGTTGCTAGAGAGCGCCTAAAATCCATCCACCAACAGCATCATCCCCGTGCATCCTAAGTGAATTTTGCCGAACTGAAAATATGTATTTCCTCATAAGTGTTTAAGATAGCGTATGACTTTAACTCTTGATCTTTTGCTGATTCTGGTTGCTTACCTCATTGGGTCGGTCTCTTTTGCGGTGGTGGTCAGCAAGTGCATGCGTTTACCAGATCCACATACATATGGATCTGGCAATCCTGGTGCTACGAATGTTTTGCGCACGGGCAATAAAATGGCTGCCGTACTTACCTTAATTGGCGATGCCTTGAAGGGTTTTTTTGCGGTGATGTTGGCCCGCATGTTTTTGGGTGACCAATCCTTAAGCTCCACGTTAGATTCTTGGGTGTTATGCGGAATAGTCCTAGCAGTATTTTTAGGTCATCTATTCCCCATCTTTCATGGCTTTAAGGGTGGCAAGGGGGTTGCTACTGCTTGTGGAATCCTCTTTGGTATCAATTGGATTTTGGGTATAGCCACTTTAGGGACTTGGATTATTGTGGCGACTTTTATGCGTTACTCCTCTTTGGCAGCTTTAGCGGCGGCAGTATTTGGCCCCATCTATTTTGTTTTTTTATTTGGTTTTCAGCCAATGGGTGCGGCTTTACTGATTATTTGCTTCCTCTTGATCTGGCGCCATCGCAGCAATATTAAAAACTTATTAAATGGCACTGAGACTCGAATTGGTTCCAAGAAAGAGATTAAATAACTTATGACAATCGCTTACGCTTGTATTTTATTTATGGGACTTCTACCTTATGTCGCAGCAGGGATTGCAAAGAAGGGCTTTGAAGGCTATGACAACAGCATGCCAAGGCAATGGCTTGCCAAGCAAGATGGTTTTAGGGCTAGAGCCAATGCAGCACAGGCCAATCTATTTGAATCTTTGCCGCTATTTTTTGCGGCCATCCTTATTGCTAGTATTCAAAAAGCTTCCCAAGGAACAATTGATTTATTAGCTATTGGATTTGTTGTTTCTCGTATTGCCTATTTGTTTTGCTATATCGTCAATTGGCCAACGACCCGTTCGATTGTTTGGTTAGCAGGAATGGTTTGTGTTGTTGCCATTTTCTTTCAGATTTAATTCAGCTACAACATTCAACTTCATCAAAATTCACTGAGATAAACCCCCATACATGCCCATTAAAAAAATCCCAGTTAAAAAAGCGCCTACTAAGAAAGCCGCAATTCAAGAGGGGGCCAACAAAGCTGCAGGTAAAACAGCGAACAAAAAACCGGGCATCTCAAAAGATATCGGCCTGCCTTTATCAGTGGTGATTCGTCGGCGCATTCAAGCCCAGAAGGCTCGCTTTCATGCGAATGACAATATCTCTGCATTTATAAAGCCAGGCGAGCTTGAAGGCCTGGTCGATGAGGTTGCCCTAAAAATGCAGGCCGTATTGGAGAGTTTGGTAATTGATACTGAAGGTGATCACAACACGAAGAACACTAGCCGTCGTGTTGCCAAGATGTATGTCCAGGAGGTGTTCAACGGTCGATATGTTGAGCAGCCCACCTTAACGAAGTTCCCCAATATCAGTCGATTAAATGAGCTTATGATTGTTGGGCCGATTACCATCAGAAGCGCCTGCTCCCATCATCTGTGCCCCATCATGGGACGTATCTGGATCGGCGTTTTACCAAGCAAAGATTCTGCATTAATTGGTTTATCTAAGTATTCACGTTTAACTGAGTGGGTAATGTGCCGCCCACAGATTCAGGAAGAGGCGGTG
>CANBYN010000225.1 GCA_947373615.1 Burkholderiaceae bacterium
TAAGCGATGACCAAATACGTTTTTGTCACTGGTGGTGTGGTTTCTTCTTTAGGGAAAGGAATCGCAGCTGCCTCGCTTGCCGCGATTCTCGAATCCCGCGGCCTGAAAGTCACCCTCCTAAAATTAGACCCCTATATCAACGTTGACCCTGGCACGATGAGCCCACTTCAGCATGGGGAAGTCTTCGTGACTGAAGATGGTGCAGAGACTGACTTAGACTTGGGTCACTATGAACGCTTCGTATCAGCGAAGATGCGTAAGAGCAATAACTTCACAACAGGGCAGATTTACGAGTCAGTGATTAGCAAAGAGCGTCGCGGCGAGTATCTTGGCAAGACTGTTCAAGTCATTCCTCATATCACTAATGAAATTCAAGCCTTTGTAGAGCGCGGTGCAAAAGCTAGCCACGATGGCAATGCCGATATTGCTATTTGTGAAATCGGCGGCACAGTGGGTGATATTGAGTCACTCCCATTTCTTGAAGCTGCAAGGCAGATGAGTTTGCGTTTGCCTTTGCATAGCTGCGCCTTTGTGCATTTAACACTAGTGCCTTTTATCAGTAGTGCCGGGGAGCTTAAAACTAAGCCCACACAACACTCCGTACAAAAGCTTCGCGAGATTGGCATCATGCCAACTGTATTGTTATGTCGTGCCGATCGCCCAATTCCTGAGGATGAGCGCGCTAAGATTTCACTATTTTCAAACGTCCGCGAAGAAGCTGTGATCTCCGTATGGGATGTGGATACGATCTATAAAATCCCTGAGATGTTGCACGCTCAAGGGATGGATAATTTGATCTGTCGTGAGCTACATATTGAGGCTAAACCTGCAGACCTTTCTGTATGGGCTCATTTAGTTTATGCAATGGCTAACCCCCAACACGAAGTCACTATAGGAATGGTGGGTAAGTATGTAGAGCTAACGGAATCATATAAATCATTAATTGAAGCCCTGCGTCATGCTGGTATTCATACCCATACCCGCGTCAATATTACTTACATCGATTCAGAAACTATTGAAAAAGACGGTATTGATTGCCTTAAGGCTTTGGATGCAATTTTGGTGCCGGGCGGATTTGGTAAACGCGGAACAGAAGGCAAGATTGCTGCCATCCGTTACGCCCGTGAGAATAAAGTGCCATACCTTGGTATCTGCTTGGGTATGCAATTGGCAGTTATTGAATTTGCGCGTCATGTAGCCAATCTACCCAAGGCTAATAGTACGGAGTTTGAACCTACAGCAGAACAACCAGTTGTTGCTCTTATTACTGAATGGCTCGATAGAGAAGGTAATGTCGAGAAACGAACAAATGATTCCGATCTTGGTGGCACGATGCGCTTAGGTTCTCAGCGTTGTCCGATAAAAGCAGGCACCTTGGCGCACCGTATCTACGGATCTGAAGTTAATGAGCGTCATCGCCATCGCTATGAAGTCAATAATACTTATGTGCCAAAACTGGAAGCGTCCGGATTAATTATCTCTGCAAGAACCCCTAATGAAGATTTGCCAGAAATGATGGAATTGCCAGCAGCGATGCATCCTTGGTTCTTTGGCGTGCAATTCCATCCAGAATTTACCTCTACCCCACGGGATGGGCACCCCTTGTTCTCTGCTTTTATTGGTGCTGCACTCCAACATCAGAGCCTTGCTCTGAAACAAGTCGCTTAAGGAGCGCAAATGAGCACATTCAAGCTGTGTGGTTTTGATGTTGGTTTGGATCATCGTTTCTTTTTAATTGCTGGTCCTTGCGTCATCGAGTCAGAGCAATCTGCTATTGATATCGCAGGGCATTTGAAAGAAATTACGAGCGCCCTAGAAATTCCTTTTATCTATAAGTCTTCATTCGATAAAGCAAATCGCTCTTCCGGCACCTCATTTCGTGGTCTAGGCATGGAAAAGGGCTTGGAAATTTTGGCTAAAGTAAAGAAGCAAGTTGGCGTCTCCGTATTAACGGACGTGCATGATATTAGCGAAATTCAAGCCGTAGCGAGCGTGGTTGATGTGTTGCAAACCCCTGCATTCTTATGTAGACAAACGGATTTCATTCGAGCTTGTGCGCAAAGTGGCAAGCCAGTCAACTTCAAAAAAGGTCAGTTCCTTTCGCCACATGAAATGCTCAACGTGATCGAAAAAGCGCGTGTCGCCGCAGCAGAAATGAATCTTTCTGATCAATTTATGGTTTGTGAACGCGGCGCTTCGTTCGGTTACAACAATTTGGTATCGGATATGCGCAGTTTGGCCATTCTTCGAGAGTCCAATGCACCTGTCGTATTTGACGCTACGCATTCAGTTCAATTGCCCGGCGGTCAAGGTAGCTCTAGTGGTGGCCAACGGGAGTTTGTACCTGTATTAGCGCGTGCTGCAGTGGCAGTGGGCATCAGTGGAATATTCATGGAAACCCATCCGGATCCAGCTAAAGCCTTATCTGATGGTCCAAATGCGGTGCCACTAGATCGCATGAAAGAATTATTAGAATCGCTAGTTGCAATCGATTCGGTTGTTAAAACTGGCAGTCCTTTTTTAGAAAGTAGTTTTAAATAATTAACCAAGCTAATTTCATAATGCTTTTAAGGAGAAGTACATGAGCGCCATTATTGACATCATCGGTAGAGAAGTATTGGATTCACGCGGAAACCCGACTGTGGAGTGCGATGTTTTGCTCGAGTCAGGCGTAATGGGTCGTGCAGCTGTTCCCTCTGGTGCCTCAACAGGCTCACGCGAAGCAATTGAACTGCGTGATGGTGATAAATCACGCTACTTGGGTAAAGGGGTTCTAAAGGCTGTACAAAATATCAACATTGAAATTGCGGAAACCATTCTTGGCTTAGATGCTAGCGAACAAGCGTTCTTGGATCGCACTTTGATTGAGCTTGATGGCACTCACAATAAAGCACGCTTAGGAGCGAATGCAACTCTCGCAGTTTCGATGGCGGTAGCTAGAGCAGCGGCTGAAGAGGCTGGCCTACCTTTGTATCGTTATTTCGGTGGCTCCGGAGGCATGCAGTTACCAGTGCCAATGATGAATATCGTCAATGGCGGCGCACATGCTAACAATAGTTTGGACATTCAAGAATTTATGGTGATGCCTGTTGGCGC
>CANBYN010000226.1 GCA_947373615.1 Burkholderiaceae bacterium
TTCAGGCCTATCTATTTTGCCATCTTTAGAAATGGTTCGGGATCAAACGGAAAACCCCACGCTGAAAAAGGCGATGACGCGTATCTATCAAGACGTAGAGTCTGGCGCTAGTCTTTCTCAGTCATTCTCAAAATACCCAGATATTTTTAATGCTATTTATATCAATATGATGAAAGCAGGGGAATCTAGCGGCCGTTTAGACATCTTTCTAGATAAATTGGTAGCTAGCATTAAGAAAACGATCAAGATTCGTAAGAGCATTCAATCTGCAATGTTGTATCCAATGATTTTGTTGATTGTGGCTACTGTAGTTGTGGGCATCATGATGATATTCGTGGTGCCTGTATTTGCGCAAATGTTTGGTAGTATCGGCTCACAATTACCGGCGCCAACTCTGTTTATTATGAGCCTTAGTAATTTCCTGCGCGACCCCTATGGCGGCGGTTTGTTGTTGGTAACAATTATCGTGGGTATTTATCTATTTCGGAAGACAGTGAAAAATAATCTACCCTTTCGCAAGAAGTGGCACGGCTATCTTTTGAAAATGCCTTTGGTTGGGGAGATGATTTTAAATTCAAATTTAGCTCAGATTTCGATGGTCTATGGAAATTTATCGGGAGCGGGAGTTCCTGTGATTGAGGCCCTTGATATTACAGCTGAGTCTTCAAAAAATGAAGTAATTAAAAGTGCTATACAGACCGCAAAACGGGGAGTTTTTTCGGGGGAGCCACTTTCAAAGCTATTGAGTGAGATTACGATCTTCCCCAAGACATTTTCTCAGTTAGTGTCTGTTGGAGAGCAAACCGGCAATATGACAGAAATGTTAGAGACCATTAGCAGTTACTTCGAGGAAGAGTTTGATTCGACAGTTGAAAAGCTATCTCAAATGATGGAACCCATCATGATTTGCTTTCTGGGTGGGGTGATCGGCTTTATCCTTGTCGCAATGTATCTTCCTATCTTCAAGATGGGTCAAGTTGTTACTGGTTCTTAATTGCTATGAAGAAATTATTTTTTTTCCTGATCACAATGCATTGTTGGAGCTTGATATTTGCTGCAAATCAGCAGTATCAAGATATCTCTCTAAGCAATCGTCAGGAGTTGCGACAAAAGTTTAATGATGGCACAACGATTAATTCATTTAGAGATGTAAACACTGCGATTAATTGGATTAGTCAACAATCCTACCAGTTGCGCAATAAAATTCCTGATGATCGAAAGCGCAGTGAATTACTTCGCATGATTCACTATGAGGCTACTCGTTATCAGCTGGATCCTGATTTGGTATTGGCATTAATTGAAGTGGAAAGTGGATTTAATCGATTTGCACTGTCTTATGTAGGTGCATCTGGTTTAATGCAAGTGATGCCTTTTTGGAAGGAATTGATAGGCTCCGGGAATGATTCTTTATTTGATGCGCAAACCAATCTTCGATACGGATGCATTATTTTGAGACATTACTTAGATATGGAAAATGACAATGTCGCAAGAGGTTTAGCGAGGTATAACGGTAGCTTGGGTACTGATACCTACTCTTCTTTAGTATTAAATACTTGGCAAGTTAAGTACCGTCAGGCAAGCTTAAATTAGCATTTTTCGCTCTTAGGGATTTCATAAAAGAAATGCATGTAACATCTCTTGCAATTAAATTTAGCTACTTAAGCTAATTTCTCCACTGTCTCTAAGTGGCTTTTTGGCTTCCACGCGTTTCTAGCAACATGCTTTAGAGCGCTTAGAACCCCGGATACCTTAGTTGATGGCTATCCATCTATATAAAAATATAGACAGAGATTTTATTTTGATATTTAGGCAAATACATACACTAAGTAGCAAAATAATTATCTTCTCTTCACCGTAAGTTTTTGCTAAGCACTGGCGTCTAAGTAATAACAAACAAGGAGAATTAGATGAAAAGAACGATGCAAGGCCTAATTATGGCTAGTGTGTTGATGGTGAGTACCATCAGTATTGCTAGTGCTGCCTTACCGGAGCCGCAAGATCCCCAAGTAGTTGCTAATATGAGCTTTGAGCAGCGTCAGCAAATGTCAAAAGAATTGCGAGAGCAGTTTAAACAAGCAACCCCTGAAGAGCGTCGTGCATATCGTCAAAAGCTCCATGCTAAATTTCAAGCAATGAGCCCTGAAGATCGCAAGGCCTTGCGCGATAAAATGCATGCTCAGTGGCAGGCTTTAAGTCCTGAGCAAAAGAAGGAGCTACGCGATAACCGTAAAGCTATGATTGCTGCTATGACCCCTGAAGAGCGATCTGAGATGAAAAAAGAGCGTGAGGAATGGATGAAGGCGCATCCTCAAGATAAAGATCATTGGAATAAGCCAATGAGCAATTAAGGATCAGTTTGAGTTTATTCACTAGTAAGCAGCACCGTGCCGAACGGGCATTATTAAAGAGTTCGGTAGCGGGGGATTCTAAGGCATCAAAAGAAGTGATTCGCCTACTTAGTTCTCCCGCCTACTCTTTAGCCTGGAAGATGCTTGGCAATAAAGAAGATGCAGAAGATATTGTGCAAGAAGCATTTATTCGCTTATGGAAAAGCGCGGATTCGTTTTCAGGAGCATCCGGGTTATTTACTTACTTTTACGCGATCGTCAGTAACCTTTGCTTGGATCGACTTAAAAGTATTAATAAGGGATTTTTTGAGGAGTTTGATGAGTTTGAGCATCACTCAATAAAAGAGGTTGACTGGAGTATTGGAGAGGGCATAAGCTCAGAGAGCATTAAAAAAGCAATGGATGTTTTAAGTAACAAACAAAGAATGGCCATGTTGATGTGGGCATATCAGGATATGACGGCCGAAGAGGTTGGCTTGGCAATGGGTATGAATAAAAACAGCGTCGATCAATTGCTCTTTAGGGCGAAGTTAAAACTCAAGGCAGAATTAGAAAAAGGTGAATCTCATGAGATCAAATGATAAAAAGCATTTAATGAAAGTGTTAGATCAAATTGAAGTTCAAGAACCCACTACTAATTTTGAACAACGCATTTATCAAGATTGGCAAAGAACAGTCTCTAAAGTGGATCGACCAACGCATCAATTTTCTGAAGTTTTGGTGCTTGCTAG
>CANBYN010000227.1 GCA_947373615.1 Burkholderiaceae bacterium
AACGCCGTATTGATCTCCAACTGTTTTAAAACCAGCCTTGCCAAAGAGGTACTGCTTAATAACGGCTAGCTTGAACTCGTTGCTGTATTTGGACATGAGAGTGACCCTTTTGAGTTGGATTGAGCGTCCAACTTTTGGGGGTCAGTTCACTTCAGGTGGCCTTTTTTATATCGAAAAAAATTTGAGATTGGTACTTAGTTCACTCCGTGCAATTCCACATCAAAGACTAAAGTGGCATTAGGGGGTATCACGCCACCAGCACCGCGAGGGCCATAACCCATCTCCGATGGAATGATGAGGGTACGTTTGCCACCAATCTTCATGCCAGCTACGCCTTCATCCCAACCCTTAATCACATGTCCAGCCCCTAGCGGGAAGCTAAAGAGTTGACCGCGATCTAAGGAGCTGTCAAATTTTTGACCTTTGTTCTCAGGGGCCTTCTCATCAAAGAGCCAGCCTGTGTAGTGGACGTCTACATGGTTGCCTTTAGCAGCTTCTTTTCCGTCACCCACTACCGTATCGATTTTTTTAAGTTCACTCATGATGCCGCTCCTCTTTCACAAAATTTGACTCATTAGTATATTCTGAGCGTTCTAAATTCTGATGTTAGGCGTGAGAGCGTCTTGAAATATGACAAATTATTGGTCCAACTCGGCCTATAAATTCCTTTTAGTCGGTCCTGATGGGCAGCTCTTGGTGACTGATCACTTTTTGCGCATCTATTTGCAAGGACCTGAACTTCAGTTGGTTGAAGAATCTTGCGCTATAGAACGCGCTTTACATCAGCGGTTGACTCATAACCCAAGAGCCGAAATTGCGGATGCTGAGATAGCGGCAATGGCTGATGCGGATATCCAGCAGAATTATCGCGTTTGGATTCGCTATCGCGACCGTTTATTGGAGGCAAGCTCCCTAGAGGGGTTTTATATGAGTTTATTTCGGGGCGAAGGTGTCGATGTGCCACCTTTGTTCGTTTCTCAGCTTGCCCAAATTTTTGTAAGACATATATTAGGTGATGAGGCTCATCCGCTAGAAGTTCGCATGGGCGAGCTTTTTTTTAGAACACAAATCATCACGGTGGTGGAAGATGGCATTGTAATGGGGGCAGACGAGGAAGTTGTTACTCGTAATGCGCAGGCTGCTGAGTCTGCCAATATCATGGATTTGCTAAAGAGACAGAAATCTAGTGGAATGTTTTCTACAGATTTAGATGTTTTGCATGAAGGCAATGCAAATCAATATTGGGTGCGAAATGAAGACTTTGATTTTGCAGTCCAGCTCAATTATGGACATGAACCGATCAATGCTTTTTGCCGCGTTCTAGAAAAGTGGATAGAACATTTTCTCGGTGTGCGAGTGCGTATTACGCCGATGCAGCAAATTAGCGATCCTAAATGGTCATGGCATGTTGGTCTAGATGCCGCCGCTACCGAGATCTTGAATAAGCTTTATAACAAGGAATTGGTGGGGCCTGAGGAGTTGGGCAGAGTCATTTGTCTTTTTCGCTTAGACTTTGTTGACGTTACTGCAGTGACAAAGACCCAAGCGAATAAACCGGTTTACATGGCCATTGCGATGAATGGGGCGCAGCAATTAAAGTTAAAACCACAAAACCTCTTATTTAATTTACCGCTAGCTAAAGCTTCATAGGGCTAGATTTTCTCTGGCGACGATGTTGACTGCTCAGCCAAATGAGTGCCGTAGCAGTAATGACAACCGGTATCAGTGATCCGTAGTTCAAGATCGTCCAACCCTGCGAAGTGATTAAAGCGCCCGACCCAAGAGAAGTAAAGGCCATCGTGCCAAAAACAAAAAAGTTAATTGCGGCCTGCGCTTTGTCTCTCTCATTGGGTTGATAGGCGGTCATGGCCAAAGAGGTTGAGCCAGTAAATAAAAAGTTCCAACCAACACCCAGTAAAAAGAGAGCAAAAAGGAACTGGCGAATTTCCGTGCCGGTGAGGGCGATTGCGATGCACATGAAATTTAGGGCTACTCCGATCCCCATGATTTTGAGTGTGCCAAAGCGTTGAATTAATGAGCCTGTAAAAAATCCCGGAGCGAACATGCCGATAACGTGCCACTCCAGCACCAGAGCGGTATCTGAAAATGGTAGTCCACAGATTTGCATGGCCAGTGGAGTGGCTGCCATTAGTAAATTCATGACCCCATAACCAAGGGCGGCGCCAATCACGGCAACCATGAAAATGGGCTGCCTGAGGATGGTCTTTAGTGGGCGTCCATCTGAGAGAGCGTGTTGGCTTTTGAATTCTTCTGGGAAGTGGATGCATTGCATGATCAATATGCCGATGAAACCAGCAATCGAGAGGGTCAGATACGCCCCCAAGAAAGCGGTATCAAATACATCCCTAGTCCAGGAAGCTAAATTGGGTCCAATTACAGCCCCTAAGATCCCGCCAGCTAACACCCAGGAAACCGCCTTATCGCGCTGGCTCGCCTCAGTCAATTCAGCGGCTGCAAATCGATAAAGCTGACCGTTTGCGCTGTAATACCCGGCAATAAAGGTGGCTGTGACCAAGAGCCAAAAGTTTTTACTAATGGCAGCATAGGCACAAAGCAGGGCCGAAAACACCGCGACTAGTAGGCCGAGCTGAAAAGAGATTTTGCGGCCAAAGAGATTCTGGGATTTGGCAACAATCGAGGTAGAAAATGCGGCTCCAACAACATAGCCCATGACAGGCAGTGTTGCCATCCAGTGTGCCGGCGCTAGACTCAGTCCAACAAGACCATTGATGGCGATGAAAGTGACGTTATTGGTTAGAAACAGGCCCTGACAGATGATTAACAACACCAGGTTTTTATTGAGTAATGGGTGTCGGTTGCTCATGGCTTAGAGTTTACGGTCAATTTGTTGAATGGGTTGTCTCGGGGGATTCCCTTAAATTGAGGGTGATAAGGGGGTTTGGAGTACAAATCCTCCATTTTTACCATTCCCAATGATTTAAAATGGAATGCTCGCCTCATTGGCAAAGGGCCGTTAAAAGCGGCTTGCGAAATGTGGATTATGAGAGTGGCAGGGTTAAAACCTGACTCTGTAAATTTATCAATATCGAGGAAA
>CANBYN010000228.1 GCA_947373615.1 Burkholderiaceae bacterium
TATCCGCTTCTATGATGAGTACAACGCGGTATTGGATTTGGATTCTAAGTTCTACTTAGATACCATCAAGACTGTCTTCCAAGACTATTCATTGCCAAACGGCACTTGGAAAGTTGCTGGTGAACTCGTAAAACCACAAGACATTAAAAAGACCGCTCTACTCACTATTGAAGGTGAGCTGGATGACATCTCTGGAAGCGGTCAAACACGCTCAGCACACGGTTTGTGCGCCGGCATTTCAAAAGAGAACAAAGATCACTACGAAGTTGCTGGTGCTGGTCACTACGGTATCTTTGCTGGTCGTCGTTGGCGCGAGAAGGTTTACCCAAAGATTCAAGCCTTTATTCGTGATCATCAGCCTGCCCAAAGAAAAACTAAAGCTCGCTTACCTAAATTAAACGCTAAGTAATCTAAGATAAATGAGGGGCTTGATTGCTCTCTCGTTTATTTCAGGCTTTGCAATGCAATGAAAATCAACCAAGCGAACACACTTTCTGAACGCTTGGAGGATGCCCTCCCCCAAACTCAGTGCACTAAATGTGGATACCCTGATTGCCGAGGCTATGCCGAGGCGATGGCCAGTGGCGAGGCCTTGCCTAATCGCTGTCCGCCGGGCGGCATTGAAGGTATTCAACGACTTAGCAAGATTCTGATTCCGATTTATCCACAAGATGCATTTGATTTGCATCCAACCATTAATCCAGAGTGCGGTGTTGAGCGCCCTCGATCTGTAGCATTCATTGATCCGCAAAGATGCATTGGTTGCACTCTATGTATTCAAGCATGTCCAGTCGATGCCATCGTAGGTGCCTCAAAACAAATGCATGTGGTACTCCCTGACTGGTGCACAGGCTGTGATCTTTGCATTCCACCATGCCCTGTTGATTGCATCAGCATGATTGATGTTACCGGCAATAAAACTGGCTGGGATGCTTGGTCTCCAGAATTGGCTGACCTCTCGCGCAAACGCTATCACGATCGCGAGCGGCGCCTTGAGCGAGAACAAAAAGATAATGACGATCGCTTGGCTAAAAAAGCTGCTACTAAATTAGCTGCTGTGAATGCTGAAGATCCTCAGTCTGAAGAAGCCAAAAAGGAACAGGAACGTAAACGCGCCATCATCGCGGCCGCTATGGCGCGAGCACAACAACAGAAATGATGAACCTAGAAAAGCGTCGTGCTTTTTTTGAGCAACTCAAAGCCAATAACCCTAAACCTGAAACTGAACTGGAATACAGCTCCCCTTTTGAGCTACTCATAGCCGTCCTCTTATCGGCGCAAGCTACCGATGTTTCAGTGAACAAAGGCACACGTAAGTTATTTAAGATTGCCAATACTCCTCAGGCCCTATTAAATTTGAGCGAGGAAGGTGTTAAACCTTATATTCAGCACATTGGCTTGTTCAATTCTAAGGGTAGACATATTCAAGAAACTTGTCGCCTTCTACTTGAGAAACACGGCGGCAAAGTGCCGCAAACTCGCGAGGAATTAGAAGCCCTTCCTGGTGTGGGAAGAAAAACAGCCAATGTCATCCTCAATACCGCTTTTGGTCAACCGACTATTGCGGTAGATACCCATATATTTCGAGTCTCTAATCGTACCGGGCTTGCACCAGGCAAAGATGTTGTGAAAGTGGAAGAGCAACTTCTTAAGAGGGTACCCAAAGAGTATCTACTCGACGCGCATCATTGGTTGATTTTGCATGGCAGATATACTTGCAAAGCACGCAGCCCAGAATGTGCGCAATGCATCGTTGAGCCTCTGTGCGACTTCAAACAAAAAACTGGCAAAGGAAAAGTTCGTGGCGATATTTAATCCAACCCGCGAAGAAGTGCGTCGCTTTTTCTGTGACACTTGGAAAAAGAAAACGGAGAATCAGATTCTCGATCCCATGGAAACCCTCGCCAGCGATTGGATGATGGAGCACCCCGAATACCATGCCCTGCTAGCAGACCCTGAAGGGGCCTTAGCTCAAGATTACACACCAGAACGCGGAGAAACCAATCCTTTTCTTCACTTGTCAATGCATCTCTCAATCAGTGAGCAGATCTCGATCAATCAACCACCTGGCATTAAAGAGATTGCAGAAAAGCTCGGAAAAAAACTAGGATCGACCCATGAGGCTCAACATCTCATGATGGAGTGCTTGGGACAAGTGATGTGGGAGGCACAACGCGAAGGTCAAGCACTAAACCTAGAAAACTACCTAGAAGCGCTCAAGAAATTACTCTAAGAGACCGACTTTCGAGGGGGTGGACAGAGCACTTCAGAGCATTCATTTAGCCACGCTAATCCCAACTTGGCTGGAAGTACATATTTACGACGAGCGTCTTCCTTCGATACCTCAGTTTTAATCAACTTGTACTCAACTAAAGACTTCATGACTGCATGCAAAGTTGCTTGAGAAGCAATTTCCTTCAATAGAATTAAATCTAAGACAGTAATTTTCTCCTCATCCGCATGAGCCACAAGCACAGCTTCAAGAATCCAGACGGCCTTAGGATCATGCAACTTATAACGCTGATTAATGCGCCGTATAGAACTAGCGACATGAAGATATTTTTTGTGTGATGGCGGCATGGCGAGATCTTATTCGCCTATTTACAATTCACCTAACGCTTTCAAATACAATTTTTATATCTAATTTTTAAATCTTTTATTGAAAATTAACCATCATTAGGAGAGGGTTACAAACTGCTAATTTAAAATAAAAAAAGGGGGTGTTAACACCCCCTTTTTATAAGCTATTTTGGCAAAGAAATAAAATTCAATCCTCTTTCATGTTTGCTTTTTTAACGATGGGTCCAAGCCTTGCCTTTTCATCGGCTAAGAACTTGGAAAATGAAGCTCTGCTACCTGGAGCAGGCTCAATACCTTGAGGCGTTAACCGACTTTGCACTGCTTCAGTCTTTAAGCCAGCATTAATAGCTTGATTCATTTTCTCCAAGATTGCCTCTGGCGTGCCTTTAGGAGCAAATACGCCTGCCCAGTGACCAATAAATACTTCAGGATAGCCCTGCTCTTTTGTGGTGGGGACATTAGGCAATGCAGTAATTCTTTTATTCCAAGTTGA
>CANBYN010000229.1 GCA_947373615.1 Burkholderiaceae bacterium
CGGCGCTCCATAGAGGCCTCATTGGTTTGGTCGTCCATACGAGTGGCGCCACGTTCAGAAATTTCAGTAATGGCAGTCTCAGCGATGATATCGAGTGGGTTGGAGGCGGTACTTAGGACTGGGCAGGTACAACTAATGTCGCCTACAGTGCGAAAGCGCACGTCTAATACTTCACTAACATCGCCAGGTGCTTTTGGAGTGATGTTAGTCACGGGAACTAGTAAGCTATTTTTTCTAACCACTTCACGTTGGTGGGCGTAGTAAATGCTTGGAAGTTCTAATTTTTCACGGGCAATGTATTGCCAGATATCGAGTTCGGTCCAGTTGGAGATCGGGAACACGCGCATATTCTCGCCTTTGGCGATGCGGGCGTTATATAAGTTCCAGAGTTCTGGGCGTTGAGCCTTTGGATCCCATTGGCCAAAGCCATCTCGAAAGGAGAAGATACGTTCTTTAGCGCGAGCTTTTTCTTCATCGCGACGAGCGCCACCCATTAGGGCATCGAATTCATGTTCGGCAATCGCTTCTAACAAAGTCACGGCTTGGGCTGCATTACGCGAATCGGTTTCTTTACGCAAACGTACGGTCCCTTTTTTGATGGAGTCTTCTACGTGACCCACAATCAACTTCACACCAGTTTTTTCTACCACAGCATCACGATAGGCAATTACTTCCGGATAGTTGTGGCCAGTATCGATATGCAAGATTGGGAACGGTAGTTTGACTGGGCGATCGCCAAACTGAAAAGCTTTACGAGCCAAGTGAAACATGACAATGGAGTCTTTACCGCCCGAGAACAGCATGGTTGGGTTAGAGCACTGTGCCACCACCTCACGAATGATGTAAATGGATTCAGCTTCAAGCCAATCCAAATGGTCGTCTAATAATTTATTTTCTTGCATTCTTTACTTCGTACTTTACTAAGATTTAATGAGTAATTTTTAATCGGTAATTCTTTAATTATTGACGTGCAGGCCGCACTCTTTGCTATCGCTTTGTAACCACCACCAGCGACCAGCACGGATGTCTTCGCCTTTTTTTACTTGACGTGTGCAGGGTTCACAGCCGATGCTGGGGTAGCCCTTCAGGTGCAAAGGATGAATAGGCACATTCTCCTGTTTGATATATGCCCAGATATCAGCTTCAGTCCAATCAAATAATGGGTTGAACTTGGCGATGCCTCTTGCATCATCTAATTCTTCTAAATTCAATTCAGTTCGCGTAGTAGATTGTTCACGTCTTTGACCCGTGATCCAGGCGTTTGCACCAAGCAGTACGGTAGTTAAGGGTTTGATTTTGCGCGCACCACAGCAAGCCTTCTTTGATTTTTCGCCATCGTAAAATCCATTCATCCCATACTGATCAATGAATGCTTGAACATCATCTTTATTTGGATAAGCCTTTTCGATCACTACACCATAATGATCTTCAGTGGTCTTTACCATATCCACGGTTTCTTGATGCAATTGACCTGTGGCAAGAGTAAATAATTTAATCTTGGCTTGGGCTTTTACAAGAGCATCGGTAATCACCATATCTTCAGCTGCCAGACTAGTTGCAAATCGCACGTCAGCAAAACGCATGCAAATATTTAATAAACGTTGTTTGAGGACGGTGGATTTTTCGGCAAGCAAAGTGGGCGTGAGATCACTGACTGGAATGGACCAAAAAGTGGGTTTTTCGAGAGTAGATGGTTGGTTTTGGTATGTCATTTAGGTACTCCGAGGGGGCGCTATAAGAGGCACTTCCAACTCCGACTCAGCAGTTTATTGGCTATTCCTATAACTAACAAATATATATAAGTCATCGTTTTATACTTAAAAGTAATGTTTATTGCCCTTTTGGTCATTTAATGGGCCTGTTTTGATTAATCAATGTCGATATCAGTCTCAGGTTTAAGGGCAGTCTTTACGGCCGCCTCATCCAATTTGGGCGAACACAGCTCAATGAACTCATAAGCAAATCCGCGCAAGAAGTATCCTTTGCGTAAGGCGATGCGAGTCGTGTTGTCTTCAAAGAGATCCTCGACATCCAACAAAGATAACTTAGTATCCCGCTCTTCTTGATAGGCCATTGAAGCAATAATGCCAATTCCAAGCCCTAACTCAACATAGGTTTTGATGACGTCCGCATCAAGTGCCGACATCACGATGTCTGGAGTAATACCAGCTTTAGCAAAAGCATTATCAACTGACTTTCTGCCAGTAAATCCTTCATGGTAAGTCACGATAGGATATTCAGCAATCTCTTCTAAGCTTAACTTTTTCCTACCTTCAAGGGAGTGCCCCTTTGGCACGACAACCGTGTGATGCCATGAGTAATATGGGAAAGTAATGAGTTTTGGAATACCCTCTAACGCTTCAGTAGCAATTCCAATGTCGGCCTTTCCTTCAAGCAATAACTCAACAATTTCTTGTGGGCTACCTTGATGAAGTGCAAGGTGCACTTTAGGAAAGCGCTTCTTAAATTGACTAACGACGGTTGGCAGTGCATAGCGTGCTTGCGTATGGGTAGTTGCAATCGTAAGCTGCCCTTTATCAGTCTGGCTATATTGCGCGCCAAGCTGCTTGATATTCTTAGTGTCTAGCAAGATACGCTCAACGATTGTCAGGAGCTCTTTTCCAGGTTCTGTAAGGCCTAGCAGACGTTTACCCTTACGAACAAATAACTCAATCCCCAGTTCATCTTCTAAATCTAGAATATGTTTACTAACGCCTGATTGCGACGTGGCCAAGGCATTCCCAACTTCAGTGAGATTGAAGTTGCGACGGACTGTTTCGCGAATAATACGGAGTTGTTGAAAGTTCATGATTGAGTCAGCTTTTTATTAATTACTTACTTTACTTAATGCTTCGTGGTTACTTGGAATTCTCGAATACTCTTAATTGAGAAGGAATAATACGTACTTGCTGGCCTTCAACCAGTTTACGGCTTGCTACTTCTAGTCTTGGGAGCTCTACTTCATAAAATTGATGTGCATTACCGCCATCTGCAGTAGATAGAGCCGACAACTCAATGCGCGAATTCAAGCCAAACGAGAGAATGCGATCTATTTTGGCGAGAACGC